>SCVK01000355.1 GCA_004297075.1 Chitinophagaceae bacterium | reverse complement strand
GGGTTTGTGTACGAGGGTCCGTCGATCGTTAAAAATATTTGTCAGTATCTTGCCCATCAATCCTAACTTATTCTAACCCTGTATGGAAGCACTGTTTACCTCGGAGAATCTGATCAGTTTTATTGTTTTGGTGATACTGGAGATCGTTCTCGGTATTGATAATGTAATTTTCGTAAGTATTATCATGAACCGCATGACCAAGGCTTTGCAACCCAAAGCCCGGCTGATCTGGATGGTTACCGGCATAATTACCCGCACCATTTTATTATTCGGGTTAAGCTGGTTACTTTCTCAAAAAGGCAAACCGGTGTTCAGTGTATTTGGGAAAGATTTTGACCTGGCCAGTCTGGTAATGCTGACGGGAGGTTTGTTCCTGATCTATAAAACGGTAAAAGAAATTCACCACAAACTGGAAGGAGAGGCCGATGTGGCTGCCGGTGTTATTACCAAACCGCTGGGTTTTGGTAACGCTATTGCCCAGATCATTTTGATTGATATGGTATTCAGTTTCGATAGTATCATTACCGCCGGTGGTACCGCCAAAAGCCTGGTAGTAATGATCAGTGCAGTGGTGGTTGCCATGATGGTGATGTTCCTGTTCAGTCCAAAGATCTCTGCTTTTATTCATAAGCATCCTACTTTAAAAATGCTGGCACTCTCCTTCCTCGTAATGATCGGTTTTGTATTACTGGTAGAAGGCTGGAACAGTGAGGGCGCACATGATCTGCACCTGAAAAACTATGTGTACTTCGCCATGGCTTTTTCTTTTTTGGTAGAACTGCTGAATATGCGGATGCGCAAAGCCTATGTTGCTCCGGTACAGTTACGCGAACCGCATTTGAGCGATGAGCCGGTGAACGGCGGTTCGGATATGGCGCATTAACCGGGCCGGCTGTAATACCATAGATCACTGATACTTCATCAAAGGATCGTATATGAAAACAGCTAACCTGCTTGCCTCTTTCTACTATGCGTTCAGTGGCCTGTTCCATTTTATCCGCAACGACCGGAACGGGAAAATCCATCTTTGCATCAGCCTGCTGGTGATAATTACCGGTTGGTATTACGGTATATCTGCAACAGAATGGATCGCTATCCTGCTCTGTATCGCTCTCGTGTTTTCCCTGGAAATGTGCAACCATGCATTGGAAATACTGTGCGATGTAGCGCAACCCGATATCGATCCCAGGATCAAAATCATCAAAGACGTGGCAGCCGCTGCAGTACTGATGGCCGTATTGATTTCAGTAAGTATTGGGGTAATTATTTTCTGGGGCAGGATCTTCTAACGCCCTTCCGCAAATAAAAAAGCGCACATGAATTTCATGCACGCTTTCTGTATTACTATAAAAAGTATTTAGAAATCAAATCCTAAAGAGAAATACCAAACCGGTTTACCGAGGAAAATGCCTTTCATGGGCCAGCCGGCATCCAGTTTCATAAAGTATCCCAGTAAAGTACTGCGTACACCAAATCCGTAACCTCCCGCAAAAGGGCCTAAGCCTCCTGCATCAATCCGGACCAGTACGGGTGTATTGGGTGCGGTAATTACTTCTCCCGGACGTTTGATACCATTGTATTTACCATTCCAGGCAGTGCCTAGATCGAGGAACTGCACCAGTTGGAAATTACGCAGGAAGGCATTGTTGATGGGTCGGTTGATCAGCGTAGAGAAAACCGGGAAACGGAACTCACTGTTAATCACCACCGCATTATTTCCATTGGCAATATTCTGGTTGTAACCACGCATATTCAGCGTCAGCGACTGGAACGCGTAGGTCTGGTCTGCCGCCGGTTGGTTATTGTTGAACTTAGGACTGATCCATCCATCTACCCCACCGAGGTAATAGAGGATCTTTTGTCCACCCCATGAAAAATCACCCGCGGCGCGGCCCGCCCAGATAAAGTTACGGTAGATCTTGTGATAGTACCTTCCATCAAAACCCAGGTTCATTGTGGCTTTGCCATTGCCGAGTGCCGTATTTAAAGTAGGCATATTTACATCGAGATAGATCTTGTAACGGAGCCCGTTCCAGATATTCTGCGTAGGACTAACCGTATTATCATGCACATATTCGAAGCGTGATACAATGTATTTGGATAATGTATCATTATACTTCAATGCATTCGGATCGGGCAGGCCTGAGTTATTATCATAGGAACGAAGCACCCCTCTATCCGTACGCAGTCCCACGGTTGCACGTAAACTCTTCACCTCGTTAAACGGATACGTTACATTCACCTGGTACAGGTTCGTGTATAACATCGTATTGAAACTGGAATTATAGAAATTACTTACGTTACTGCGATAGTAGGTAAGCCCCCAGTCGAACCGCTTACGCAGGTTCTGGTAAGTAAAGAATACATCTTTATCGCTGAGGTTGGTACCGAAACGGATGCCCCCTACAAATTTCTGGTCCTCCATCAGGTCGCTGGTTCCTACACGGAAAGTGAAATTGAAATCATTTCCATTATTCAACTGTATCGGACCTCTACCGCCGCCATAAGGCTGGTAGCGGTTAATGAGTATATTATTGGTAAACCCAACCAGTGCATAATCCGAACTGAACTTCAGGCGATAGTCGAACAACCTCGAACTGCTTAACACAGAAGTTTTGGGCTGGCTGGTCAGCAACTGGTTTTGTATAGCAGCACTGCTGCTGTCGGGTTTCTCATCTGCAAACTCGTTCTGGAAAAAGTCTTTCGCTTTTTTAGTAGTATCTACAGCAGCCTTCTTGTTATAAATAATGGCCCTGCCGTCCAATGCTTTTTTCTCAGCAGTCAGC
>SCVK01000354.1 GCA_004297075.1 Chitinophagaceae bacterium | reverse complement strand
ACAAAATCAGCCCCGGCTTTGGCAGTTGCCGGCTGTTTGCTCATATTAACATTTTGCGTGAGGGCCGCTGTGTTCCCCGCAGGTATTCCGAAATGGCAGTTAACAAGGGTAAACGATACGGTTCCTCCCGCCAAAAAAACTGATAGTACTTTGTCTGCCCCCCGTCCGGCGAAACTACCCACAGATACCGGTTTACTTAAGAACACCCCCGATTCAGTGGTAAAAGTGGACAGTATCCGCATGTCCAAAGACTCGGTAGATGCCATCGTTAAATACCATGCAGATGATTCGGGGGTATTGATCATTGCCACCAAGGACCTGTTTTTATACGGGAAAGCCAAAACAGATTACAAAGACCTGCAGCTCGAAGCCGCTACCATTCAATACGACCAGCAATCCAAAACAGTACGGGCTTACGGAGCTACCGACAGTACGGGCGATATAGCCACCAAACCCCAGTTTACCCAGGGCGAGTTAAAAACGATCAGCGACTCTATCTTCTTCAACCTCGAAACACAGAAAGCTTATACCAAGAATACTTTTTTCCAGGAGGGAGAAATTTTTGTGAATGCCCGTTACCTGAAAAAGATCAGTGCCGACGAAGTGTTTGCCCGCGATGCCCGTTTTACCACCTGTAACCTGGATACCCCGCATTTTGCCTTCCGGGCGCGGCGTATGAAGATCATCAATAATAAACTGGGCGTTACCGGCAGGGTATATCCGGAAATTGAGTCCGTTCCCATTCCCATGATTTTTCTGCCCTTCGGTCTGTTTCCGTTGAACCGGGTGCGGCATTCGGGTGTACTGTTCCCCGCTTTTACGTCGAGCGAGGATTTTGGGTTGGGATTGGAAGGACTCGGTTATTACAAAGTGTTCGGCGAGCATGTAGATGTAACCACCCGCGCCAATCTTTATTCTTATGGAGGCTGGAATGTGAATGTGAATTCGAAGTATATCATGCGGTATAAGTACACGGGTAGCGTAAATGTCACATTCCAGAATACCAAAACATTAAACCGCAGTGCCTTCAGTACAGATGAATTCAGCAAGTCGCAGTCGTATATGATCAACTGGAGCCATAGCCGCGATAGCCGGGCCAGGCCGGGTACCAATTTTGGCGCCAACGTAAATTTTGGTAGTACCAAATTCAACCGCTCGCTGCTGAACAATCCTTACCAGAATTTTCAGAACCAGTTAAGTTCTTCTATCAGTTATTCCAAAGACTGGCGCGGAAAATACAATCTCTCGGTTAACATGAACCATAACCAGAACAGTAACTCCGGACTGGTAAACCTGAACCTGCCCACTGCTACTTTTAATGTGGTTACCTTTTATCCTTTCCAGAAAAAAGATGCCATTGGCTCGGGAAAATGGTATGAGAAAATCGGTATAGGTTATAGCGGAAATCTGCAGAACCAGGTTTCTTTCTATGATAGTGCTTTCAGTTTTAAAAGGCTGATCGATACGATTCAGTGGGGAGCGGTACACAATATTCCGATCACGTTGAGCCTGCCTGCATTAGGACCGATTACCGTATCGCCCAGTATTTCCTATGAAGAGCGCTGGTACGGACAACGGAATTTTAAAAAATGGAATACAGCCACTTCCAAAGTGGATACCACTATCCAGAAAGGATTGTATACAGCCCGGCAGATGTCATTTGGTGTAGGCATCAATACCCGGATCTTCGGAACCTATAAGTTTTCGCCGAAGAGTAATATCATCGCCATCCGTCACGAGATCAGGCCAACGATCTCCATCAATTATCACCCCGATTTCGCTGCTAAATACCATTATTCCACCCAGGTGGATAATACCGGCCGCCAGGTTCGGTTTTCGCAGTTCGACGGGGGAATCATCGGTTCTTTTTCGGAAGGCGCTTTTGGCGGCATCGGGTTCGGGATCGATAACCTGTTAGAGATGAAAGTGAAAGACCCCAACGATACCACGGCCAAGGGAAGAGAAAAAGGCAAAAAAATAAAACTGATCGAAGGTTTTGGTTTTAACTCATCCTATAACCTGCTGGCCGATAGTTTTGCACTTGGAAATTTTTCTCTTTATGCCAGAACTACATTGTTTGAGAAACTGAATATTACCGCATCGGCCAACCTCGATCCTTATGAACTGGATAGCGTTGGATTTCGCCGTAATAAGATTCTGTTCGATCCCAGGCGTTTTAAATTCGGAAGAATTACAGGCGGAAATATCGCGATGTCTACTTCTTTCAGCAGCAAATCCAAAGACGGTAAAACAGATAAGAACAAGGAATTACCCGTAGATCCCTTTATGACACCCGATGAACAGCAGCGCCAGCTGCAGTTTGCCCGTGCCAATCCCGCAGAGTTTACCGATTTTAATATTCCCTGGTCGCTTACATTTTCGTACTCGCTCAATTTTTCGCGTATCCCCAAAATCGATTTCAGTGGCTTTGAAACACAGACCAGTTCAAGCCTGAGCTTTAACGGCGATTTCAGTTTAACACCCAAATGGAAAGTAGGGGCCACTGGTTATTACGATGTGTCCAAACAATCCCTGCAACAGTTAAGCACTTTTATTTCGCGCGAGATGCACTGCTGGCAGTTGTCCATCAATGTTACGCCCATTGGTCTTTACCGATCTTTTAATATCATGATCAGTCCCAAATCGGGCATCCTCCGCGATCTGAAGATCAACCGCAGCAGAACCTTCTCGAGTTACTGATGATCGTTGGCTGCATAATAGTCCCACATCTGTTTGAATATTTTCTCTTTCAGTTCCTCACTCGATATACCCTGTGATGAAACTGCCGGCAGAAAATGCATTTCCAGCCGGTGAGGCATCAGGTAGAAGAATTTATTGGCAGGAAATACCTTTTTGGTGTGAAAGAGGATCGCAGGTAAAATGGGTTTGCCGGTATCGGTAGCCAGGCGGAATGCCCCATCATAAAACTTTTTCAGCGGATCGCCGGTACGGTTACGCGTTCCTTCGGGATAGATCAGCATATCGAGACCAATGGCGAGGATGTTTTTCATGTCGTCGATACTTTTTCTGCGGCTGGCATCGCTGTTACGGTCTACCAGCACACTGCCAAACGTATAGATCCATCCAAAAATGGGCACTTTGGTAAAACTCTTTTTGGCAATGGTTTTGTTGGCTCTTGGCATAAAAGGCGTACTCACCGGTACATCCATCAAACTGTTGTGGTTGCAAACGATGATATAATTCTGCCCATCGATAAAATGTTCCTTGCCTCTGATGCGCAGGGGGCAACCGATCAGGTGCAGGTACACAAACATCCAACCCCGCGATGCATGCCTGTGCCAACGGGCCCGGGCCGGCTCTTTCAGGAAAAAGCAGGGCAGGTAAAAAAAGATGGCGATCAGTAAAGTAACAATAAATAAAACCAATCCCCACAAAGCCCAGAGCCTTGCAAAAATGGCAGCGAATATATTTTCCTTTTCGGTAGTGGTTTGTGTATCCTGCATGTATGGTTGCGCTGTTTGCTTTTATTTGGTCGGACTCCAATCAATCGGTGCCAGTCCCTGTTTCATCAATACTTCATTGGTTCTGCTGAAATGACGGCAGCCAAAAAATCCTTTATCGGCACTGAAAGGCGAGGGGTGAGCCGCTTTTAGAACGGTGTGTTTTGTCTCGTCTATCAATACCTGTTTTTCCTGTGCAAATTTGCCCCAGAGTAAAAATACCAGTCCGCTTTTCTCGGCAGACAGTTTTTTGATCACGGCATCTGTAAAATCCATCCAGCCGATTTTGGAATGACTGGCCGGTTCATTGGCCCTTACCGTTAAGATGGCATTCAATAAAAAAACACCCTGTTGCGCCCACTTGGTCAGGTTGCCTGTTTTAGGGATGGGTAATCCGATATCGGTATGCAATTCCTTATAAATATTCACCAGGGAAGGGGGCGGTGGTACCCCATCCGGAACAGAGAAACTTAACCCATGCGCCTGCCCGGGATTGTGATAGGGATCCTGCCCCAGGATCACCACTTTTACTTCGTTGAAAGGGGTGGTGTTAAAAGCATTGAAGATCAGTTGACCGGGCGGATACACGGTAGTGCCACTGGCTTTCTCTGTTTTTAAATGCGTGGCTACCTGCAGAAAATAAGGCTTGGTAAATTCGTGCTTCAGCACGGCTTTCCAACTGGGTTCAATTTTTACATCCATCGGGTAGGGTACGGGTGTTTGAATGCCGAAGGTAATGAAAGGGACTACTGTCGCATACATTTATCTGTTTTGCCTTGAAAAAATAACTGGATTGGCTAGGCGTTTTATCAAATCGATCTCCGCGCCCCTCTGTTACTCGGTGTCTCTGTGTTGAAAAATATTCCTCATCAAAATCCCTTTTTCAACACAGAGACACAGAGATCGGGAGTTACGCAGAGAGAGAAGCTGCGAGTATCAGCGGATAATGGTTACACTGCCGCCCACCGCAGGCATTTCGGCGGATACTTTGATCACGTAATAGTAGGTGCCAACGGGTTGGTCAATGCCTTTGTATTTACCATCCCAGGGTTTGGTATAGCCGGTGGAGCGGTACAGCAATTGCCCCAGCCGGTTAAAAATACTCACCGAACATTCAGGGTACAGATCCAGTACCGGCACTTCCCATACATCATGCACCCCATCGCCATTGGGCGAAAAAGCGTTGGGTGCTACAATGGGCGGTTCGCCTACCACAACGGTAACGGGTAGTACCACACTGCATCCTCCCGCATTGGTTCCCTTGATATAATACGTGCCTGTTTTCTTCACCGCATCGGGATCAGGTAAGGGGATAGTGGCCTGCGCATCTTTCCAGAAAGTGAATATGATGCCGGTGGTATTACCGGTAATGATATCATACAGGTTTACTGAATCCGGCCGGATGGCAGGGTTGGGGTTATTGAGATCGAGGATGGGATAACTCGAGATATTTACCACCACCGCTTTCACAGACGCGCAACCCGCAGTGTTGGTAGCTTTCACATAATAAGTGCCGCTTTTGGTGATCTGTTTGGGCGTGGCGAGATAATTGGTGAGCAAGGGATCTGTATAGTAGCTTAAACTGAGCCCCGGGGTACTACCCGCCGTAACCAGGCTGTCGGTCAGATCCACCCCGTTGGAAATGCATTCCTGTATGGGTGCATTAGGTGTTTTTAGGTTAATCACTTCCGAAGAATATTCGATGGTGGCATATACGGTATCAATACAGCCCTGGCCAATATAAGGAGTTACTTCTACCGCAAATACACTGTTAACTGGCGGCACTGGTTTGAACCGCAGGGTGATGGAAGTATCCAGCAGTTGGGAAAAATCACTGTTAAACCAACGGTAACCCGCAAAACCGAAGGGGGCCGTTAAAGCCTGGGTAGTATCGCTGGCGCATTGCACATTTCCCGAAATGGGAGAGGAACAGTTTTCATTCACATCCACATAGGCATACCCAAAATGGCCGCCACGGGTACAATCGTTGGTGGTAAATTCCAGGCGGATGGTTTTGCCCGCATAACCCGATAATTTGATGGTTACCGGAGTCCACCCTTTAAAAAATACACTATCCCTGACCCCCGATTGCTGAAAACCCGGAAGGTTGGTGGAAGCGGCATAGGAAAAAGAACTGCAGTCAATATATTTTCCACCGCTTACATCAAACACATTGGCAGTGAATTTGGGTTGTTCCCATTCCTGGTGCCCGGGGTTCTGGAACACCACGGCGTAATTATAAATAAGGCTGTAATTGTTCTGGTTGGGTGGAATCGTAAACGTATAACTCACCTGTTCCGCCTGCCGGTTTACCTGCGCATTACCGAGCTGAATGGAATAACCACTACCATTCGGACAACTGACAGGAAACCCGCCATACAGGTCAAACTGCGCTGGATTATTGTTCTGGATGATGGTATGACGCCCATTGATCTGGGAACTGTTTAACAAAGTAATGGTGCCGTTATTACTGCTGATCTGTCCGGCACTGCATTCCCAATTATCGAAATTGCCTTTTTCAAAACCGATATTGGGTGGACATTGTGCCAGGCTTATGCCGGTAAATAAAAGGCATACCGCAAGCAGAAGAAACGGTAAAACCCTTACATAACGTTGATTCATACAGTACCGGATATCATGGAACGGGAAACCAATATACTGATAAATCAAAGAAGAATTATCCGGAATACATGACTGGTTAGAGGAGATGACAGGTGAAACTTTCTACTTACCGGAGGTTATTGAAGAGATTGATCAGGCTGATCCAATCGTTCTCCGTGGTAAGGGTGAGTTTGTTGTCTTCAATATGTTTGTTCAGCGTCGGCCATTTGGCGGCCAGGTCGGCCGTGGTTCTGGTAAACACAGAATCGAATGATTGGCGCGTTAATGCAACCCGGATGGGCTTCCGGTTATTGAAAGAAGCATCGTTTTTGATCAGCGAGTACACCGCAACAAAATCCTTACCGTCTCCCTGTTTCAGTTCCTTGTTCAGGGTCAGTGTTCCCTGTACCAGCGAGGTTTCGAAAGAACTAGGTGTGGCCGTGGCAATGGTTTTGGGCGCGGCAGTTGTTTTGGTAGCAGCCGGTTTGGTTTGGGCCATCCCGTTTACGGCCAGGATAGACAATGCGGTAAATACGAAGAATGATTTCATAACGGTGAATTGATCAACGAACTGCAAATATCGTTCCTCTGAAGAGGATTCAAATACAAAGGTACGAAAAACCCCGGACTGCCCGGAAATACCGGCAATGGCAGATCAGTGCTGAGTAAATAAATTCGAATTAATCTATTGAAATTGAGTCTGTTAAATCAAATCTCTCTGCGCAAACTCCCCGTTCTCTTGTTCTCTGCGGTGAATGAAATGTATGTTCACCGCGGAGCCGCAGAGGGCGGGGAGTTTGCGCAGCGAAAGGATTATTCCTAGCCCGGCTTTCGGATCCTGATACCAACCTCATCTCCAACCGAAAAATCCGTTTCCATCGTTTTCACAGGAATGATTTTACCGGGCATCTGAACCTGTATTTCGGAAAAACTGCCCCAGAAACGGATCTGTTGAATCCTTCCCTGAACGCCACCGTTCCCAGACCTGGTAATGGAAAATTGTTCGGGTCGAAGCAGGTACCGATCACCCAACAACGGTGTACCATTGCTGCCACCCAGTACACGCCATTCATCGGCGGTGAGCAATACATAGGCCCCCAGTAGCCCGGCCACATATTCATTCACCGGGTGATGGTACAGAACAGCCGGCGCACCCTGTTGCACCAGTTGGCCCGATTGCATGATCAGCAGTTCATCGGCCCACGACAAGGTATCCAGCGGATCGTGCGAAGTGAGGATGCAGCTGATCTGTAAGCGGCTGCTGAGATCCTCCAATACCTGTTTTAAAATCTGTTTGTGAATAGGATCAAGGTTGGAGAAAGGTTCATCGAGCAACAACAAACGCGGCGAACCCGCGAGTAAGCGGGCGAGTGCGATCCTTTGTTTTTCGCCACCGGATAACTGGTGGGTTTTGCGGGCGAGCAGGTGACTGATCCGGCAAACCTCGAATAAAGTATCGGCCTCGGACTGCGGTAAACGGGTACCCATTTCGAGCCATTCGCCTACGCGGTAATTGTTACGGAGTTCATAGTGCTGCGACAGGTAGGCAATACCCGGGTGGCCATGAATGAGCTGAAAATCCGGCCCCATCACTTTTTCATCTTCAAAAAAAATGCTGCCGCTGTTGGGTTGAACCAGTCCCGCAATCATTTGCAGCAAACTGCTTTTGCCCGAACCCGTTTCGCCCGCAATGGCCAGTTTCTGGAAACGGGCCTGCTCAAAACTGATATCGGCTACCACGGTAGCTTCCTGTATTTTTTTGCTGAGATACGATACGGATAAGAAACCCATGAACTGATTTTGTCGGAATGGTTGAAAAATGAAGGTACTACTGAGTTCTGCTATTAAAACGGGTTGGTATAAAATGTTTTACGGAATTAGTCAGAATAGCCCTCTTCGCAAACTCCCCGCCCTCTGCGGCTCCGCGGTGAATATGCGCTCCATTCACCGCAGAGAACGGGAGAACGGGGAGTTTTCGCAGAGAGGGAAGCAACTAGACGAATTTGATCTAATTTTGACGACCAGTAAAACAGTAGCTTTTCTCTGTGTAACTCCTTATCTCTGTACCTCTGTGTTGAAAAACACCACTGTATCACAATTAGGCAAAAACATCCAGCTTATTTTTTAACACAGAGCGCTCAGAGCAACAGAGGATCACAGAGATTACCCTGAGCGCAAGCGCTCTTCACGATCCATAAACAGGCTAACAGAGCCGGTGGCGCATTATAAAACTTCTTACCATCCATCAATCAGTCATTTCACTACCTTAGAAATTCAATACCCGCCTTATGAGAAAATACCTGCTTGTAGGAATATTGCCGTTCTCGCTGCTGATCGCCTGTACATCACCCCCCAAAAGAATCACTCCCTCTTTTACCATTACCGCAGCAGAACCGGTATATTTTAAATCTTTTGTAGACTGCAATATGGCCGAAGCCTGGGTGGGCGATACCTTCCGCATTTTTCCGGGTAAGTATGGCGAAGACCCTTTGTGGGGTGATGCCCGCGACCTGAAATATGCCGACGGCAAAAACGCCACTGAAGCGTTTAACCGCCGCTTCGAAGAATTTACAGAACCCATTCTGCCCAAAAATGTGGCACCCACCGCAGAGGGACTGCATGGCGCCGTCTGGTTTGAAACCGTTTACCAGGATCCCCAAGATCCTTCGGGTAAAACCTTGTATGCGCTGTATCACAACGAAAATTATCCCAGTACGTTTCCTTACCGTACCCACACAGGCAAAGGGTATATTGATCAGGACTGGCCACAGGGTTTAACCGGACAAAAAACACCCGCAGCGGTTTGCCGTATCGGTATCATGCAATCGCTGAATGGCGGGCATAGCTGGGAAAACAAAGGCATTGTGCTCGAAGATAACCAGCCCCGTTTGATCCTGAAACCGCATAATACCTCGGTTACTTTTGCGGGCGGGGTGGGAGATCCTTCGGCTATTGCGAGTGAGGGTTATCTCTATATTTTTTATGGCGAATATGGGTATCCCGGCCAATATGAACAGGCGAGCTATGACCCGTTAAAAGAATACGGCGGCCAATGCATCAGCATGGCCCGGATTGCTCTAACCGATCTGCCCGATCCCGCAGGCAAAGCCAAACGCTGGGATGGTACCGGTTTTACCGTGCCCTACGATGGCATTGGTGCGCCCATCCGTTCATTGCAGATCCCGGTGGCGGCAGGTGGCGGACCTACTTCCTCGCCCCAAAGCAAATATTACTGGGGGCCATCGGTTAGCTGGAACACCCACCTGAAGGCATGGGTAATGCTGATGGCCCGTGCCGAGGGCCCTTCGTGGAAGGGTTCTAACGTGTACATTTCATTTAACACCAACCCCTCGCTGGCGGGTAAACAGGGGCAGCAATGGAGCGCTCCCCAATTGCTGGTGAGTAAACCCGGACATACCCTCTGGTACCCTTCTTTACAACCCATTGGCGGAACTGCGGAAGTACAAAACAAAAACACCTGCCTGAAAGTGGGCGAAACCGCCCGTTTGTTTTTTAAGGATAATGCCAAGGATACGGCGATGTATTTATCGGAGTATGTGGTGAGGTTTTATGGGAAGGAATGAGAAACAGTTTCTTTGTTACGTCTCATCTTACTGGCCGAATGTAAGGGAAGCCTACACCTGCACCTGACATTGTACAGGCAAAATTTGGGCTTTGGTAATTATCCCATCAACTGTTGGATTTCTGGCCAGGCTTCAATAATTTGGCTTTAGCTAAGTCTGGACTTTAGGGGCCAAGCCAGCTGAAGGAACATCTCCCCCCAACCTTCGTCTGTGCTCTCACGTTATAGGGCATTTTAAAGACAACACAAATTGACAAAAGAGAATAAACAATATGACAGGATTTAAAATAACGACATCGGACAACCAGGAAATAAGATTTGAATTTTACCTAGACACTGCACCTGTGACATCAAAGGCGTTTGCTGATATATTGCCATTTACCAGGACTTTTTATCACGCAAGGGTTTCTGGACAGGAAATTTGGATAGACAATGTTCCTAAACTCGATATTATTCAAGAAAATGCATCAGTATTCACCGAACCTGGTGAAGTTGTATTTGGTCCAACAAAACCCATCAGAACAAAGACCGCAAACTGTTTTGGAATATACTATGGTGACGGCAAAGGACTGGACGCTTGCAACATTTTCGCAAGGGTAATCGAAAGTGATAAACAAAAATTGATTGACCTTGGGAATAGTATTTGGAAAAATGGAGCCCAAGAATTGACAATTTCAGTAATTGACATAAATAAATGACCGGCACAGAAACAACTGAAAAAAAATTCCTGTAACGGCACCTACCCAAAAGGCGGGGTTAAGTGTTCCAAAGATAGTTAAGTGGTTAATCAAATATTGGTTTTTCAAATCAAGTTTTTTAAGTAAAAGTCTCACCCTTCGGGTAGCTGCAAAACGTTAGCGGGCATTGTAAATAACAGACTACCAAAAGCAAGTGCATAGTAAAATAATAAACAGTGACAATGGAGCAAAACAACAACGGACAGGAATCAAACAGGCAAGGAGCAATACCTTTCGCAAAAACATATTTTCACGGCACGAAGGCAGACCTGAAAATTGGCGACCTGATTGAAGTAGGCTATAATTCAAACTATGGACAACAGAAAAATGCCAAATATATCTTCTTAACAGGGACATTAGACGCTGCAATTTGGGGGGCGGAACTTGCATTTGGTGACGGACGAGAAAGAATTTATTTAGTAGAACCAACAGGAGAAATTGAAAATGACCCGGACTTGACCGACAAGAAGTTCCCCGGAAATCCAACGCAATCTTTCCGCTCAACGCAACCTTTCAGAGTTGTTGGAGAAGTAACTGTTTGGCAAGGACACCCGTCAGAACAAGTAAATACAATGAAAGAACACCTTGAAAGATTGAAAGAACAAGGTATACATTCATTGAATGATTAAGCAAATGAGAAAAGTAGTTTTAGACTTAGCGGTAACTCTTGACGGATTTATTGAAGGTTCTAATGGAGAAATAGATTGGTGTATAATGGACGAAGATATGGACTTTGACGGTTTTCTATCAACCATTGGTGCCATATTTTATGGCAGAGTAAGTTATGATATGTGGGGTAACTTTCAACCTGGTATTACCGTAAGTGAAACGGAATTGAAACTTTGGGAAGGAGTTCACTCAAAGAAAAAATATGTATTTTCAAAAAAAAACAGACAAGACCCAAACGCAATATTTATCAGCTCGGGAATTTCAGAAGAAGTAACAGATATTAAAAGCAAGAAGGTAAGGACATTTGGCTTTATGGTGGAGCAAGTTTGATTAAAACGTTTATCCAACTTTGACTTATTGACATTTACCGAATATCTGTTCATCCGGTAGTATTAGGAAGTGATAAATCTCTATTTGAAGACTTGAAAGAGCGAATAAATTTAACTCTAATTAAGACAAATAAATTTAAATCAGGTGTTGTGCAACATATATATGAAACGTAGAAATGAGCAACGATCCGATAACAGCCGTTTGCCGCAATGGGGCAGACATGGTTAATAAAGTGACTTGCTTCTATCAAAGTTTGTGCTTGGTTGAGAGTGAAGTGCTTCGAAATATCCCACTGTGGCATGCGGCATACCGTTAACGGTCAGGCTAAAAACTGACCGTGAGCATTGAATCAGCTAATCAACTTTACATTGAAATGACATTAGAAGAGTTAGGATATAATGCTAAACTTGAAAAATTCAGGAATGAAAATAACCTTAAAGAGTTTGAGGTAGGAAGAGTTGTATCGGAACACAAAGAAAGATATATTGTAAAGACTGAAAAAGGAGAATTTGAAGCCGAGATAACAGGGAATTTGCGATTTTCAGCAAAAAGCCGTGAAGGTTTTCCAGCCGTTGGCGATTGGGTTGCAATGACAACTCATGATGCAGATTTTGCCATTATTCACAGCATATTGCCGAGATTCTCTGTTATTTCCAGGCAGGACGTTGGTAAATTCGGAGAGATCCAAATAATAGCCACAAATATTGATTATGCATTATTGGTGCAGGCCGCTGATAGAGATTTCAATATTAATAGACTTGAAAGATACCTGACAATTTGTAATGCAGCAAAGGTTAGTCCCATTATAGTGCTCACTAAGATTGATTTAATTGATGAACATCGGACTTTTGAAATAGTGGAGAAAATAAAAGCCAGAATCAGCAATGTTCCGATTATTGCACTAAGTAACGAATCGCAGGATGGGTACGACAAAATAAAAGCGATTATTGAAAGAGGTAAAACGTATTGTATGCTGGGGTCTTCGGGTGTTGGTAAATCCACTCTGTTAAATAATCTTTCGGGAAAATCTATAATGCGAACAGATGCAATTAGCCAGAGTACAAATAAAGGGAAACACGTTACCAGTCATAGAGAATTGATTATTCTTGAAAATGGAGGGATATTAGTTGATAATCCGGGAATGAGGGAAGTAGGTATCGCCGATTCAACAAGCGGATTGGAAATTACATTTGATATGATAACCAGGCTTTCCCGGAATTGTAAGTTCAAAGATTGTACCCACACGAATGAGATAGGTTGTGCTGTTATTGAAGCCGTAGAAAAGGGAGAATTAGACCGGACTTCATATGAAAATTACCTGAAATTAGAAAGAGAGAAAGCCTATTTTGAATCTTCGGTTATTGAAAGACGAAAAAAAGATAAGGGATTCGGAAAAATGGTAAAGAATTACAAAAGATACATCAATCGGAAAAAATGAAGTGTTAAGAAGAGAAGCCATTATGTCGGATGACACGACAGGCAGAAAAGTAACAAATATGAAACAGGCAATCATTTGTTTTGCGTTGACAATTTTCATTTTAACATCGTGTAACAGCAAAACGGAAAAAAGAAGTAACAGTATGGCGACCATATCAACCGACAGTTTGCTTTTTAAAAGCGGGTATTCCGAAGTGAATGGACTGAAAATGTATTATGAAATTTACGGGCAGGGCAAACCAATTGTTTTAATTCACGGTGGTGGTTCGACCATTCAAACAAGCTTTGGAAAAATCATTCCTTTGCTTGCTAAAAACAGAATGGTTATTGCTGTTGAATTACAAGCCCACGGCCGGACAAGCGACCGAAACAGTGACCTTACATTTGAACAGGACGCAGACGATGTAGCCACACTTCTCAAGAACTTAAACATTGACAAGGCAGACTTTTTCGGTTTTAGTAACGGTGGAACAACTGCTTTACAAATGGCTATCCGGCATCCTGAAATAGTTGGCAGAATGATAGTAGGTTCAGCACTTGCCAAACGTAACGGGGTTCCAGACTGGTTTTGGGGCTTTATGTCAAACGCCAGGTTGGAAAATATGCCCGAACAACTGAAAGCCGGCTATAAAAAAATTGCGGCAGATACAAATGGTTTACAAGTAATGCACGACAGAGATGCCAAGCGAATGATGAACTTCAGGGACATTCCAGACGACCAACTCAAATCTATCAAAGCGCCGACATTAATCATTATTGGCGACAAAGACATAATTACACCTGAACACGCCATCGAATTACATAGACAAATTGCCAATTCTGAATTGGCCATTCTTCCAGGCGGGCATGGAACATATATAGGGGAAATTACTACAGTAACAGCCGACTTTACTGAAAGTGACCTTGCAGTTCCAATGATTGAAAAATTTCTAAACAAGACCGTGAAATAAACAATGAACCGATAGCAGTACCTTTGCGTTAGGGCGGGTGAAGCGGGAGTATAAACTGTGTTCGTTCAGGCAGTTCGGTTCTCCAAAACTGCCATATTGCTCAGCAGCAAAACGTTGGCGGTCATTGTTAAAGCGAATCACGAATCATAAACGGGTTAACAAGTTTTTTTTTAAAAAAAGATGAAGAAGACAACTATTTCTGGGTTCAAATTGATTGGTCTTAAACTCGACAGGAAGACGACAAATGAAGGTAGACAATCAGGTATTGACTGTGGTAACTTATGGCAGAAATTCGAGACGGAGCATTTGGTGGAAATAATACCAAACAAATTAGGTGATGAGATTTATGCAGTCTACTTCGATTATGAAGGAGATGATACCAGGCCTTTCTCGTATTTTATTGGTTGCAAAGTAGCCATTGACACTGAAACACCTGTTGGTATGGATAGTTTACTTATCCCTTCTGCGGATTATTTTACAGTAACAGCAAAAGGAAAAATGACAGGTTGTATTACTGATGCCTGGAAATACATTTGGAGTTCAGGAATTAATAGAACTTATAAATATGACTTCGAAGTTTATGATGAACGAAGTAAGGATTGGAATAATGCAGAGATGGAAATTTTCGTTTCTACTAGCTGAGTAAACACTTGTTTACAGATATGAAAAGTGAACCGCTAACTGCTGTTTTGTAAAAGCGGTGGCGTGTTTCTATGAAAGTGAAGTATTGTATTCAAATTTTGCACATCTAATGAAATAGAGTGCTAAACGCTCCCGCCTTCGCAAAGCGGCGACCCGTTAGGTACAAGTATAGTTTGGTGTCCGCAAAGTATCCTTTCCCTGACTAGCCTCTGCAGATCTGTTGGGAGGGGGTTACTGCGTACCCTCAAATTTGAAGTATTTTACTACCCAATACCACCCAGCCAATAGCTGATTTAAGAGAGCAGGTGTTTCTTCCTATAATCACTCTTACTTACCTTTTCTTTTGTTCGTCTCTTCTTCTCTCTGCGCTTGCTGATACAGCGAACAGGAAATGGATAGTAACTGGGTAAGAACTGAAGAGAAATCGAACAGGAACTGAACCAGAATAGAGACAAAACTGAATCAGAAGGGCACTTGAGGGGCAATAGGGACTCTGCGGTCTGGGCTCCAAACCCAGGAGTGCGCCTTTACCTAAACCCAGGATAACCTGATAAATCTGAACACCTGCCTGGTTAAAAAGAAGACGAAACCCGAAATCCCAACCGGTATAAAGCCTTGAACGTTAGGCGCAACTACCATTGCAAAAGGAAGTATTTTGAATACTTATCAGGTTGGACGAAGTGGTGAAAGGTTTATACAATAAGCTGGAACCTTGAACCTGTTTACATGTATAAAGAGCCCGGCTTTTAACCGGGCTCTTTGGGGTTTGATCTAACGTGCTTTTTTCTTTGGATCCGCTTTCTTCTGAGCGGAGCTTTTCTTTTTGGTAGGTTTGTTCTTCTTGGGTTCAGCGTTTTTTTTCGGCATACAATTACATTTAAGGTTAGTAAATTTTATTTTGGCTGCAGGATATTTCTTCCCTTTTTCCATGTTGTCCTTTCGGCAACGGCAACTGTTCAGCCAGCATATAAGATTTAAAGATACGCCTATATTGGCAAAGATGATATTCGGTTCTCCGGGGGTGTCTTCCGCCGGTCGTGGACTCCGTTAGGAGGCCATATGATAATTGACCTATAATGACCGTATGAAAGATGGAAATACCAGGGAGACTTCATGCGCTGTCATGATTATTTTATTGTGGGTACCACGCGAAAACCTTTAATGACGAGATAAAGTCCCAAAAAAAATTCAAAAACCGCAACTGGTAGTGCAGATAACCCTGCCAGTACACTGTGTTGCCCGATACTGCCAAACATGGTAGCGAGATAGCCGGCGATTAACGGGAAGGCCCCTATGATCCCTATCATTGCCAGCAAACGTGGCACTAGTCCTGATCTGTATAATAACAATCCCAGCAGCAGATCATTAATGGCGGGTAGAAAACTCTGACCAAGCAGAAAGATCCGGTCATACAGCGCCACCAATGCCTGAGCCGTAACGTTACCGCTTGTTCCCAAACCAGACTGGTGCAGGCTCACAGTGCCAAGCAGGAAAGCAACACCTGCAAACATGGTGGATGCTTCCAGTACCCTTGAGAGCAGGAGGCCCATTGACATGACCCGGTGCTGCTTTTTAAGAACCGGATAGAGCACCAGCGCGGTAGCAATACCAGCGAGGGCAACGGTAATTTCGAGTAAGCCTCCTATGATCACTTTGGTATCAGCGCCCACACTGGTCATGTACCCCGGATCATGGATGCCAGCATAGAGCGAAATACTGGGGATCGAGACAAAGGTGAGAAGATAAAATAAACCTGCCGTAAGTGAGACCTTACGATCAGGACTTAATGAGTAGGATGTGCTCATGGTTTTGCTTGTAAAGGGTTCCTCTTCCAGGCTCTTGAAAAATGGATGCTTACAATGAAACTCCTGTTATAAACTTCCTGTTCGTATGAGATATTGGTCAGGCCATAATTGTACCGCAAATCAATGGCAACCCTTTTTTGCCTGAACGGAAATTCAAAACCGCCACCCGCCTGTATGCCGGCATCCCAATGTTTATATCCACCCGCAGTCTTAGTAAAAGCAATGCTCCTGGATGAATTATCGATCTTATTGGTTCCTGCCAGGTTATAAGCAATGGAAGGTCCGGCATTCAGGTAAACAGGTCCAAAATGAACACGGGCCAGAACTGGCGATTCAAGACTGTACAAATGTGTAGTTGTCTCTTTACTGGTTAAAGGATTATTTTCTTTTAACTTCCCGCCTTTTGACATGAAATAAAGTTCCGTGACAAGGGAGAACTGTTTCGTGATACCTGACTGGAAACTTGCTCCGACCTGTACACCCAATACAGATTTCTTATAATCCTTTACGGAACTGTTGGCGTTGCCATAGTTGAAGTTGGTGCCGACCAGGTTAATGACCGGGTCGAGGTAAGTTGCCTGACCCAAACCCGCAGCGCTTACAAAGAGCAGGGCCAGCAGGATGGTGATGTGCGTTTTCTTTTTCATGATAGTTAGTTTGAGGTTGTGATATAATTAACTCAAACAAAAGTATCTGTGTAGGAGGGGGCTAACAATTGAAGTAGGCAAAACGGGTTGAGTTGTCTACGTCCTGCCCTTACTCATCTTCAAATGGGGTTTAGCTTAAGGGCTTATTATTGATGTGCTGGTAAAAGGCTTCCTTATAGGTATCAGAAACAGGGATCAGTTCAGTACCAATTTTGATACGGCTGCGTTCAATGGATTCTATTTTGTGCAGAGATACCATATACGATTTATGCACCCGGCAAACCAAATTGGGCGGTATCAGTTTTTCAAATTCACTGAAGCTCTGCAGGGTCATGATCTTTTTACCCGTAGTATGGATTTTTAAATAATCACGCATTCCTTCTATATAAAGGATCTCATCGATCCTGACCTTTTCCAGCCGGTTCTCTGTTTTCACAAAAATGAACTCGGGGGCAGACTGGTCGGTACTTCGCCGCATAATGTTTTCCTGTGCCTTATTAACCGCCTGCAGGAAGCGGTTGAAGGTGAAGGGCTTCAGCAGATAGTCCGTGATAGAGAGTTCATAACCCTTGAGCGCATATTCCTGGTAAGCCGTGGTAATGATCACCTGGCTTGAGATCCGGGTACTTTCCAGTAATTCAATACCGGAAAGTTCGTCCATATTGATATCGAGCAATAAGATATCCACGTTATTATTCTTCAGGTAAGCAAGCCCTGCCAGCGCATTGTCAAAAGTGGCAGATAATGCCAGGAAAGGAACTTTGGCTACAAAACTTTTTGTTTTACCCAGGGCCAGCGGCTCGTCCTCGATGATGATGCAGGTGTACTTATTCATAAGGGATGGTTAGGTCAATGCAATAACGTTCATCTGTTTTGGTTACTTCCAGTTTTTGTTTCCCGGCATAGATCAGTTCGAGTCGTTTTTTGATCAGGTTATTGCCCAAACCGCCATAGGTTTCCGACAGCAGCATCTTCTGGTCGAATTTGTTTTCACAGACCAATTGTACGGTTTCGCTCATGATATGAATACTGATCGTGATAGCATTCTCCAGTTTCTTGTTATTAGCGTGTTTAAAAGCATTTTCAATAAATGGGATAAAAACCATAGGTGCAATGCTCCTGGTACCAACAATACCGGTCACCGAAAAATGAACATAGTTCTCATTTGCGGTCCTGATCTTTTGTAAAGAGATATATTCCCCGATGTATTCGATCTCTCTCGACAAAAGGATCTTGTCAGTTTTAGTTTCATACAGGATAAAGCGCATGATATCCGAAAGCTTGTTTAAATACTCGGAAGCCGCCACGGAATCATTCAGGATCAATGCATCAATGTTATTGATGGTATTAAAGAGCAGGTGAGGGTCAAGCTGGGACTTGATTAAGGCCATTTCCATCTGGTGATTCTTTTCCCTGAAATTCTCTTTCAGTTTGATCTCGTTCACCCAGGTAACAAACCCCTTGATGATGAGGGCTACTACACCTGATATGGAGCCTATAAATGTCATAAAAGCAATCACTGTTACAGCGGTTGATCTCCCGTTTATTCCCCCTTTATCCATATCCTTCATAATGCCGGTCTCGATACAGAACCGTAGGAGGGTATAACCCACGATCGCGGCTCCCGCTGCAATGCCGATCCCGACCAGGATAGAGAGCAGGTATTTTTTCTGCTGCAGGTACCGGGGAAAGAGTAAAAAGTAATTCAGGAAATAGGCGATCACCGAAGGGATAAAGGCAAAAAAGAACAGGTTTTTCAGCGCATTGATCATTCTCGGTAGGTGGTCTGCGGTGTTGGCGCTGCTGCGGTAATATACCAAGAGCATGATAAAAATCAACATGCCGTAGCAGAACCAGAATCCAACATGCAACAGGATGACAAATGATTTTTTCATGCGAGATGTAAAGTATTATCCTGTAAAAGTCTCTCTCAGTCCGGTCGTTTCAGCTATTAATATGCAAAACCGGTAAATATGTCTTCCAAATGAGAGGAACAATATGAATGTAGGGTTAAATACGTATTGATTTTTAATTTTTGTCGACCTTTTTTCCGTTCTCCGCAAAGTCTTCCTCAAACAATAAAAAAGACCGTTCTCCTCGGATGTCTCCCGCCGGGCGGGGACTCCGCGGTTGAGAAAGGAAATCTAACTCATTATCTGTAATCAGGAGGAAGGATACAGACGGGTAGTAGGTATAAGACCCACGAAGCGATTGCATGAACAGGTAAGACGCAATGGGAAACTTTCCCAGCCGATTTTATGTTCCAGTTAACGGCGGAAGAAAAAGCGGGGGTAGTCGTAAAATGCGACCGTCTCAACAATCTGGATACTCATTAATGTGCGCCTGTACCTAAGCCCAGGATAACTTGATAAATCTGAACACCTGCCAGGTTAAAAAGAAGATGAAACATGATCAAAGTGTACAGGTTTTTGCGAAGCTGCATAGTGAGTCCGAAAAACAGAATAGGTACTATCAGAGGGAATGTTTGCGGAATCTGCCAAAGATGATACACGCAGAAAAGGGTAGAATTAACTATCCAGTTGTACCGGCCCAGAAAGGCTGTCTTTTTCATCAGGTAACCCCGGAAGTAGATTTCCTCGCCTACAAAATTGCCAATCATCATCAGTACCAGTATGATTGCGGGTGCACCATAGAAAGCCTCGTAACTGGCAAAAATACTGTAGGACGGAATCTGAAACAGGGGTATAGACGACAACCATTGCTGAAACGGCGTATATAAGGTAAGCATATAAGGCAGGGAAACGATCACACTAATGCCAAAAGCCAATGGTGCAATAAATAGTATTTCTTTGAACGAGAAACGATCTAAACTCAGAAATGCAAACACTTCTTTCCAGCTAAGTTTCTCGTATTTTCTTAACATGAAAACCGGGAACAACATATGCCAAAAGAGCGTAAAAATGACAAACGTATAATATTGGAAATGGTATCCCTCCAGGCCAGAGATGCGTACAAAAAAGTCGTATACGGGTTGAATATTAATAAGTAGGTAAGCTATAATACCTGGCAGCAGGTAGGCAATCAGATAAAAAGCCTTACTTGCAGGTGTGCTGGCCTGGTATTTTTCTTCAGTATGCTGAAAACCAGGATCATTGACAGAAAGGAACCGGGTTGTAAACAGGTTTACAATCGCGGTAATAGGGTAGGGGCCTTTTTTATGCTGATTAAACGAGGTAACCGCTTGCATTCCGGGATTATCTGATGGGAGTTTTTGGGTGGCCATTTTGTTAATTTAGGTGTTAGAATACATTTTACACATGAGCAAGGGTATAGGTACCCCTGGTATTTCAGGGCAAATGTATTTTTGAGAGAACAAAACGGCGGGTCACCTTATAGGTTGAGGACTATTCCCTGTATATTGAGGCCTGTTTTAGTGGATGGGTAATTGATATAGTAGATAAATTAACAATGTGTTTTATTTGATGACAGATTATATTTACGCAGGCGCAGCAACGCTGATTATATTTTTAAGCCTTCTCGTTGGCACCAAGAAACGAAAAGAATTATCAGACTATATTTTAATTTTCTGGCTTTTACTCCTTTTCGTTAATTCTTTGTCGTTTATCATCATCTGGAGATCTAATTATCCTGTTTCATTTGCCGGCAGGTTTATCGTTGAATTAAGTGAAGCCTCCATATTCATTCATGGCCCCGTTTTTCTGTTTTATACAATGTCTCTGACGAAAGCAGGTCTTACGATCAAACCCCGCCATTTGTTTCATCTGATCCCTTTTCTTGTTTGCCTGCTCATCCTGATGGCTGCTATAATGGTTGCCGATGGGGTTGGTGCAATAATCCGGCAAATAGTATCTGTCTGTAAAATGGTTAGCCTGTTGATTTACACTACTGTTGTGATTATACAATTAAAGAACCACCGCAAACAGGTGGAAACTATCTTTTCCAATACCGAAAACAAGTACCTGAACTGGCTAAATTTCCTTGCCTGGGGTATTATTATTGTATGGATTCTTTCATCAACAGGATTGATTTTGTATGGACTAACCTGGTTCCGGATTCCTCAATATGGGGGCATTATTGGTAATATAGCCGTTTGCATCTTTATTTTCCTGGTAGGATTCTTCGGCGTAAAGCAGGAAGCTATCTTTCATTTTACACCGGGGGAAAAGAGATCAATTGAATCTGATGGGATGGTTGATACGGCTGCCGAAGCCATAACTGATGATTCACTATTTGCCCATACAATCCTACCCGAAGAGAATGCATCTGAACTTACCATAAATGAAAAATATAAAAATTCCGGTCTGAGTAAACAAAAGGCACTTGACCTTTTTCAGGTGCTTGAAAATTTCATGAAAAACCAAAAACCGTATCATGATCCGGAAATTACCTTATTTGGGTTGGCGAAACAATTAGACATTCATCCAAACCATTTATCTCAAATCATCAACCAACACTATAGCCAGAATTTCTTCGACTATATAAATGAATATCGTATAAAGGATGTTAAGGACGTTTTATTATCAGGAAAATATGATACGTTTAGTTTAGCAGGCATTGGCTTCGAATGTGGATTTAATTCGAAAGCCTCATTTAACAGGGCCTTTAAGAAATTTACAGGTGTTACCCCCAGTGAATTCAGGAAAAATGCAAAAAGTTAGCTTTTTAGTCTCCGTAGAGTACCTTTTTATGATAGGTTTCTGCAGATGTCTCCCCACAGGGCGACACTGTATACCCACAACTTTGCAGCATTTTACTGCCATCCCTTATACACCTGGTTAAAGCAAGTCACTCTTTTGCTCTTTCACTTTGTTAGCTCTTATTTAAATACCCCGCCCATCAGCAAAAATGCCTTACGTGCAGAAGGTTTCGCTAAGAGAAAGACAAGAGAAAAAGAGAAAAAAGAGTTTTAAAACAAGTTGAAGTTTATTCAGGCACTAAATAAAACCGTGTCTTGGTGCCCTTGTGAGCAAAAAAATGCACCCAAGCTGGTGGCAACGGGGCATTTGACAGGGCAGGTTCTCCTAAATCCTATTCCCGGTTTTTTCAGGCGGGAATATCCTATCGGGTTAAATAGGGAAATCATTCGTACATCCTCCGCAAAGTATCCATCAAACACTACAAAGATGGTTCTCCGCGGATGTCTCCCGCCAGGTGGCGACTCCGCGGTTGAGAAGGGAACTCCAACGCATTGTCTGTAATCAGGAGGATGAATGCAGATGGTATTAATTATAAGTCGCATCCCGTTACGGGGCTACATTCTATCAGGAGTTCTCATGATATAGGATGATAAGATTTTTGTTCCCTGTCTGCGATTCGCGAACCATACTATAATTCGCTGTATATCAATACTTCTTTCGCCGGTAACCTGGAGTAAGTCCACAGTAACCACACAGAAAACACCCATTTCAGCATAAAAATGTGTTGAAATATGGGTACTTACAAAAGACAAAAACGCCAGCACCTAACAGCGGTGGGCAAAAGGCGGGCTGAACTGCTTCATCGAAACATTTGTACTAAAACAAACATTTGTGCTTCGTATGAAATATAGTGTAAAAAATCCCGCCCTTTGCCAAGCCGCAAAACGTTAGCGGTCATTGCCACGAACAACACTTGATAAATAAAGTTAAAATGTAGCTTAAACCATTTGACAGATCATAAGTCTAACAATGAAAAATAATTATGAGAAATTTGATTTGCATTTTTGTGTTTTTATCATCCATTGTAAGTTGTAGCAAAAATGATGTTGAAATTCAACCAACACCAACTGAATCTATGTATTTTCCTTCCAATACAAGTTCTACTTGGGAAACCCAATCACTTTCAAGTTTGGGCTGGAATCAAAACGCCGTTCAACCATTGAAAGATTTTCTCATTCAAAAACACACAAAATCTTTTATCATTCTTGTCAATGGAAGAATTGTAATGGAAGAGTATTTTAATGGTCACACAGCTACCAATACTTGGGAATGGAATAGCGCTGGTAAAACCTTAGTAGCCACAACAATAGGAATTGCTCAACAAGAAGGATTATTGAACATCAACCAGAAAGCATCTGATTATCTGGGAACAGAATGGACAAGTATGCCATTGCGAAAAGAAAATTTGATTACGGTAAGGCATTTACTAACGATGACGACAGGTAATGATGATACAAAACAATATGTTATTAAACCAAACCTAACTTATGTTGCTGATGCAGGAACTAGATGGGCATATAGTAATATTTTTCAAAAATTAACGGATGTCGTAGCAAACGCGAGTAATAAACCTTTTGAAACTTATTTCAATGAAAAATTAAAGAGTAAAATTGGAATGGACGGATATTGGAATTTTGGAGCCATTTTCACCATTTATCACAGCACAGCCAGAAGTATGGCTAGGTTTGGTCTTTTGGCATTGAATAAAGGAAAATGGAACAACGAACAGATTATAGGTGAATCATTTTTTAATGAAAGCATTTCAACCTCACAAAATATCAATCCTTCTTATGGATACTTATGGTGGTTAAATGGAAAAACAAGCTATATGATTCCAGGTGAGCAGACTGTTTATCAGGGTTATTTGGTTCCCAATGCACCCATAGATATGTATGCTGCAATGGGAGCAAATGACCAACGAATCTATGTAGCTCCAAGTAAAAAAATGATTGTAATAAGAATGGGTGATGCCTCTGACCCTGCAAATCCAAATTTTGCTGTATCGGGGTTTGACAATGCACTTTGGGAAAAAATCAATGCAGTAATAAACTAAATAAACTTAACGTGTTGTGCTATTAAAAATAGTTGATAATCAATGAAGCAAAAAATGTTGTGCGATTGTCTTAGTAAGTGACTAAACTAGCTAAAACGCATGCACAACATTAAAACGAATTTCGGTA
>SCVK01000037.1 GCA_004297075.1 Chitinophagaceae bacterium | reverse complement strand
AGGTATCAGTGCAGAAAGCGGCTTGCGCACCTTCCGCGACAGCGATGGTTTGTGGGAAGGATATGATGTATACGAAGTAGCTTCTCCCCGGGGCTGGGCCAACAATCCGCAGCTGGTGCTCAACTTTTATAATCTGCGCAGAAAGGACGTGGCCCAAGCAATACCCAATGCAGCGCATACCGAACTGGCAGAACTGGAAAAACATTTTGATGTAACCATCATTACCCAGAATATAGACGACCTGCATGAAAGAGCGGGCAGTTCAAAAGTGGTGCACCTGCATGGAGAGATCTTTAAAATGCGCAGCAGTTTAGTATCAGGACATGATCTGCAAATCGGGTTTGATGCAGAAGTGTATGAGATCAGGGATGATATCCATCTTGGCGACCTGGCACCGGATGGCGGACAGTTACGCCCCCATATCGTTTGGTTTGAAGAACCGGTTCCGATGATTGAACTCGCTGCGGATATCAGTTCGATGGCGGATATTTTTGTGGTAATAGGCACCTCACTCGCTGTGTATCCTGCTGCAGGATTGCTGAGATTTGCACCGGCATCTATTCCCAAATTCATTGTTGACAGATCGATCCCGCAAACAGGTAATATAGCCCATCTTGCTGCCATTGAAGCGCCGGCAACAGTAGGTGTGCAACTGCTTACAGAGCGGCTGCTGAAACTGTTGTAACCGTATATAAGATTACTTTACTCATATCCGGTTTTGTTCAACTGAGGGTTTCAATGTTCACCCGTTGGGAGTAGCGAAACCTTAGTCATTTTTTGCAGACGGAATGCTTATTCAGGAAGTGCAATAAATGTTTCAGGTGTTAGAACCGAAACAGCAGCTTTTTTATAGTCAACGTTCTTGGGTAAGTCAAGAACTCCGGACAAACTTTTTACAAGCGGTGTAACTTCGTGAGTGTCATTTGGCTCAACCAATTTTCCGAGATACGATTCTATCAATTTAGAAAGGCTGGTATTCTTGTCTTTCGCATAATTCTTTGCCTGTTCAATTATCGAATTATCCAGTTTCAATGTCAGTTTAGTATCCATGATGGTTATTTATACATGCAAATACAACTATTTGTTCGTAATAGTCAACTTTTGCGTCAAACAACGCTTGCAGATAACGGTCAGGCTTTAAAACAGTTGGGTATTCTATGTTCCGTCACCCTGACCGACGTCAGGGTCTGTCCCTCTGCGGTTGCTTGCAGGATCTTTTGTAAGCTCTGTTTTGAGTCAGGATATGTGTGGCTTGCAAATGAATGTGCCTGCAATGCGTTGGCTTATTTCTTTTTCAACTTCTTTGTTTCTTTCAGGAGTTTTTTGTCTTCCGATTTTACCTTTCGTTCAATTTTTTTAATATCTTCCTCTGCTGGTAAATTTTCTGGTTTAATTCCGCTTTTAAGTAGTAGCCCTCTTACGTCTTGGTTATTTTTTACATGTTCATTTGTAATAGCATTTTCTGATTTCAGGTCTCCCTTGCGAATATTTACATTGGTCAACTCGTTAGCGAAATCTTTGGCCTTAATGGTTATTGTTGGTAAGAAGTCTGCAAGTGATCTGCTGTCAGGAATGCCCAATCTTGCTTTCATGTCTAATGTTGTCTTGCCGCCGAATAGTGCTTGGTCACCCTTGCTTCTTATTCTGGAAAAACCTGTATTATCAATACCATTTTGAAAAATAAGTCCAGATAATTCTTTCTCTGAAATAGTTAGCTTTTCTCTTGCTTGTAATCGCTCCCATTCTTTAAGTCGTTGTTCAAGTAGTTCCTGTTTTCTTGTCTGAACGGCGAAATAGCTCATTGCAAATGCAATCTCATCTTTACGAGGGTCGCCATTTTGAGCAATGAGATAACAGGCATACCTTGTGAGCATAATGTCCTCTATTTCTCTTTTTGCTCCTGAACCTAACTCAACCATTTTCCTGACGTCAAGAAAATGGTCTGATACTTCCTGTTTGGCGTTGGCACCGGCAATTTTCGCTTTATCAATCACCTTTACAAAGTTCTCCCATTTTGAATAGCCTAAGAGTTCTTGAAGGTCTCTTGCAAACCAATACTCAATGCCATCGGTTTCGTTGACTGCTAATTCAAAACTGCTATGAAGTTGTGATATAATTTCCCGTTTCATTCCCTGGTTATTATTCTCAAAATAAGCAATTATTCAGTGAGCTAATAGAAGAAGCTTCTAATATACAATATGCTTTGTTCAGCCTAAAGCCACTCTCCCTTCAACTTCTTCCCGGTCGCTTCCCGGTAGCTTCCCAATTGCTTCTCAATCGCTTCCCAATCACTTCCCAATGATAGTTCAGTATAAGTTGGGTTTATCCACATTTACTTTCAAGCGCCCCGCGTCCGAAATCCTGATCTACGGTAAAAAAAAGGGTTTTCTGCCTTTATTTTCTGCGAAAACCCGCATGAATAAAAGAGTTAGACGAGTTAGATCTAACCGGTATAACCCGAACAATAAAAGGTTTCATCAATTTTGCCCCTCTATACCTTACAAACAAAGTCCGGAATACCCCATAGCGCTTTGAAACCATGCCGTGGGTTGTTAAACAGAGCTACAGGACACTAAAACAGAGAACATCTCTCATAAACAGGGCTACGGCCGCATACAAACAGGCTTTGGGCCATCTGACCAGTGAATAAGTTATTTAAAGAAGATATATGCAATCCCGATGGCCGCGATCACCCCCAACAGATCTGCCAGCATACCCGCCCAGATCGCATACCGCACTTTTTTGATACCCACACTGCCGAAATAAAGGGCGATGATATAAAAAGTAGTGTCGGCACTTCCCTGGAAAGTGGAAGCCAGCTGACCAATAAAACTATCGGCACCATGTACCTTAAAAATATCGAGCATCAGTCCCCGTGCACCTCCCCCACTAAACGGGCGCATGATGGCTACGGGTAAAGCGGGCACAAAATCGCTCGTAATGCCCACCTGCACAAAACACCAGCTGATGCCATTGATAATGGCTTCCAGCGCACCACTGTCGCGGAAAACACGGATGGCCACGAGTAAGCCTACGAGGTAAGGAATGACTTTAATGATCACATCCCAACCCTGTTTGGCGCCTTCAATAAACGCATCAAACACATTGATTTTTTTAATGAATCCTCCAATGATAAAGGCTGAAATGATAAAAAAGAGGATACAGTTACCGAGCACATTGCTGAATGTTTCCTTGGTAAACAGGCTCGGCTCCGGCACATTTTTCTGTGAAGGCAAGCTGTAAATGAACATGGCAAACAACCCAATACTGAGAATAATTCCGCCCAGCCACAGGATCAACACTTTATCAAATCGTAAACGCTGGTAGATACCGGTAATAATGATACTGGCAATGGTGGCCACGGTTGTTGCGAGCATCAACGGCACAAACACACTGGTTGGATTGGTACTGCCCCCGCTGGCGCGGTAAGCTATGATGGAGAGCGGTATGAGGGTGAGTCCGCTGGTATGCAGCACCAAAAACATGATCTGTGCATTACTGGCCGTTTCTTTCACCGGGTTCAGGGTTTGCAGGCTCTCCATGGCTTTTAACCCAAAGGGCGTGGCCGCATTATCGAGTCCGAGCATATTGGCACTGAAATTCATCACCATCTGTCCCATGGCGGGGTGTTTATCCGGCACTTCTGGAAACAGGCGCTTCATAAAAGGATTCAGGAGCCGCGCGAGGAAATTAACGGCGCCGGCTTTTTCGCCAATATTCATCAAGCCCATGAAAAACGTCATGGCACCTACTAAGGGTAGGCCAATATCCATGACAGAGGATTTGGAGGCATCAAAAATGCCTTCTACCAGTTTTTTAAAGATCTCGTAGTCATGAAAAACGATCAGCCGGAACAAAGCGATCACCAGGCCCACCACAAAAAAAACGATCCAGACATAATTCAGTGCCATAGGGTAGTTTAAAGGGTGAAAATAATGAATTCAGCAGGCAAATCGGGGATTTGATAAACAGGAAATACCGAAAATATAAAACGGGATGTAAACGAAGGGAACATAGGCAATACCTGGTTTGCCGGCAGTTGCTTCGCAGCAGACAAATTGTAGCCGGATTGCCCCAAAATCGGGCTATATTTGCGGCTCAAATTTTTGATGAGCAGGGTACCGGACCCACAAGTGTGCGACGCAACGGCAGCTGATACAAGCACTGCTGCCGACACCATACTTACAGGACGGAACCCATAAAATTGTACTTAGATGGCTTTACAAGCAGGGATCGTGGGATTACCGAATGTTGGTAAATCAACCTTATTTAATGCGGTGAGCAATAGTGCCAAAGCACAGGCCAGCAATTACCGTTTCTGTACTATTGAACCCAATGTGGGATTGGTAGAAGTGCCCGATGCGCGCCTGAACAAACTGGCCGAGCTGGTGGTACCTGAACGTATTCTGCCTACGCAGATGGAGATCGTGGATATTGCCGGCCTGGTAAAAGGCGCCAGCAAAGGAGAAGGGTTGGGTAATAAGTTTCTCGGGAATATCCGCGAAGTGGATGCCATCATCCACGTGATCCGTTGTTTTGAAGATGAGAATGTGCTGCGCGAAGAAGGTGCCATTAACCCCATCAGCGATAAAGAGATCATTGAAACGGAATTACAGCTGAAAGACCTGGACAGTGTAGAAAGAAAATGGCAGCGTGTAGAAAAAATGGCGCGTGTAGGAACCGATACCAAGGCCAAAGCCGAATTTGATGTTCTGAACCGTTGCAAAGAGCACCTGGAAAAGGGAAAAAATATTCATACGCTGGGACTGGACAAGGAAGAAAAAGCCGTGGTGGCAGACCTGTTTCTGCTGACCGATAAACCCGTTTTGTATGTGGCCAATGTAGATGAAGCCAGCATGCACACCGGCAACAAATACTCTGAAGCCCTTGCCGCTGCTGCCAAAGAAGAAGGTGCCGAAGTGATTGTGATGTGTAACAATATTGAAGCACAGATAGCTGAGATGGATAGCGCAGAAGACAAGCAGATGTTCATGGAAGAATATAAA
>SCVK01000353.1 GCA_004297075.1 Chitinophagaceae bacterium | reverse complement strand
AATACCCACCGGGTCCAGGCCGTTGGTGGGTTCGTCAAATACCAATACCTGCGGATCGCCCAGCAGGGCAGCGCCAATGGCGAGTCTTTGTTTCATCCCCAGGCTATAGGCACTAAAACGGCTCCGTTTACGCTCGGTCAGTTTCACAATCTCCAGTACCCGGTCAATATCCGCCGCATCGCCACGGCCGCTGATGGCATGGGTAATGTTGAGATTATCTACTGCGGAGAGATAATGATAAAAGTTAGGCGTTTCCAGCAGGGAACCGATCTGTTTGCGGGTTTCAGGAGAGCCGGGCTGTCCGAACCAGGCAAAACTACCGGAGTCTGCTTTCAGGATATCGAGGATAATACTGAGCATCGTGGTCTTGCCACTTCCATTCGGCCCCAGTATGCCAAATACGGCACCTTCCGGAACTTCAAAAGAAACACCTTTCAGTGCCTGGATCTTGCCATAGGATTTGGCAATACCATTCAACGTTAGTACAGGTTGCATATAACCTTGTTTAGGGATGTATTCCGAAGATACTCAGTTCTCTGCGATTCTGTACCAATCTTGATAAGTCGGCCAAACAGGTTTACGAACGGCAAAAAAAGAATATGGCTGTGAAAATTCGCTGCGATAATTGTTTTTCAGTACGTTATCAGACAATCCGTCCGGCTGTTAGGGATCGGCTACTGATCTCCTTCAAGCCCTGCAGGTGGGGCAATCAATAATTTTGTTCGATTGTTACAGGGCCTGGGCTTTTTCTGCTTCCACAATTTCGGAAGCAGCTGGTAAAATGAGTACATTTAAATATATACCTGCTATCTGTATGAAACCCATTCCTCTTTGCTTTGCCTTATGGATCGTTCTGATAATGGCTGGTTGCAGCAAAACAAACTCCGGCTCCGGCACGCCAACTATGCCTGTTACGCCTACTACACCATCGCCATCACTAACTTACCAGTTGGTTTGGTCCGACGAATTTAATACAGATGGAAAACCCGATAGCACCAAATGGGGCTATGATGTAGGAGGCACCGGTTGGGGTAATAATGAACTGCAATATTATACCAACGCCCGCCCCGAGAATGCCCGGGTAACCGGCGGCAACCTGGTGATCGAAACCAGAAAGGAAAGTTTTGGTGGAAAGAACTATACCTCTGCAAGACTGCTTACCAAGGGTAAAGCCCAATGGACCTATGGCAAATTCGAGATCAGGGCCAAACTTCCCAGGGGCAGAGGTACCTGGCCGGCTATCTGGACACTGGCAGCTACCAATCCGCTGGTCTGGCCCGATGACGGAGAGCTGGATATTATGGAAGAAGTGGGCTATGATCCCAATGTGATTCATGGTACTTCGCATAGTAAATTGTATAATGGAGCCAATGGCAAACAAAAGGGTGGTAGTGTATTGATTAAAGATGCCCAGGATTCTTTTCACGTATATAGCATGGAATGGACAGAGTCTTCGGTAACCTGGTTGGTGGATGGTAATTTTTATTTTGTGTATAATAATCCCGGTGCAGGAACAGATGCCTGGCCCTTTCTCAAGCATTTTTTCCTCATCCTGAATATTGCCATCGGAGGAAACTGGGGTGGTGTACAGGGCGTAGATGACAGTATTTTTCCGCAAAGCATGCTGATCGATTATGTTCGGGTTTACCAGAAGAAATGACCTGGCCTGCCTATGAATTTTGTATCTTACTGAGTCATGTCATCCACCATCCGCACAAAAGATATTGGGGCCATCATTCATGACCTGAAAAATGCGGAGCTTTCTGTATACGAACAATCGCTGCTGGCCCAGCTGGAAGCGAGACTGGAAAAAGGGGGGCTCTCCGGTCAAAGGATCCTATCCTATCATCTTCAGCCGTTACATATCAAAGCAATGTTAGAGGAGGAAGTGGTTACACTGCTCCAAACCCAGCAACATGCGGTAGAGATACAATTACATGCGCCACCCGAAACCACCCTTGTACTTGCTGATCTCTTTTATCTGCGAATTGTAATGGCTGCCATATTGCATTATCTCGCAGATCATGCCGGTCTGAGAACACTCTCTCTGCTGATTACGCGAGGCGAAGAGAAATGTATCCTGGAAGTAGACCAGCCGGTTGATCCGTATGTGGTGGAGTTGGCTGATAAAGAAACAAGGGCCTCCAATGTATTAGCCGTATGCCGGAAGCTGATGGAAGAAATGAACGGCGAACTGATCTATACCCATTCCGGTAAGAGCAGTAATTATTTCAACCTGAAAATACCACTGGCCTGAGAGCAGGTATACCCCAAAAAAAGCGGACACATGTTATCATGTATCCGCTTTCTTTATCTTTAAAATTTGCTGATTAATTTCTGATAGGCCGTCCGCTTTTTAAAACGCTCTGGATTCTTTCCAGCGTTTTCTTTTCTCCGCAGAGACTTAAAAAAGCTTCCCTTTCCAGGTCCAGCAGGTATTGTTCACTTACCAGGCTCTGGCTGCTCAGGTCGCCGCCGCACATTACATAAGCCAGTTTGCGGGCCACCACGGCATCATGATCGGTAGCGTATCCTCCACGCCACATACCGTTAATGCCGGCCAGCATGGCACCCAGACCCTGGCGTCCCATTACTTTTACGTCTTTGCGGGGTTGCGGTATGATATAACCCTGGTCAGCCATTTCAATCACCGATTTTTTTGCTTCCGCAATGCGTCGGCTGCTATTCATGACTACTTCATCCAGTCCTTTGCGTAAAATGCCCATCTCAAAACCTTCCTGCGCTGATGTGGCCACTTTTGCCGTAGCAATGGCAAAAAAGCGATTCTTCAGGGTTACGGTTTCCGGTTCATCTTCATGCAGTTCATCACCGGCACGTAAAGCAAATTCTTTGGTACCGCCACCGCCGGGTATCAATCCTACACCCAGCTCTACCAGCCCGATATAGGTTTCTGCAGCCGCGCAGATCTTATCTGCATGCAGGTTAATCTCGCAACCACCTCCCAGCGATAAACCATGCGGCGCCGTTACCACCGGAACAGATGAATAACGTACCCGCATCATACTGTTCTGGAACATACGGATGGCCATATCCAGTTCATCATATTCCTGTTCAATGGCCAGCATAAAGATCATGCCTACATTGGCACCCGCGCTGAAATTGGGGCCATCGTTGGCAATCACCAGTCCTTTGAATTTATCTTCTGCCACACTGATCGCTTTATTCAATCCTTCCAGCACTTCGCCGCCAATACTGTTCATCTTGGTGCTCCATTCAAAACCGGCAACACCATCGCCGATATCGTAGAGTTTGCAGGCACTGTTTTTCCATACCAGTTTATCTGCATGATGGTTTAAAATGATAAACGCATCACCACCCGGCATGGCTTTATACGTTTTGGTAGCCACATCATAGTATAAACGTTTGCCTGCTTCCACTTTATAGAAACTGGTGGCGCCGCTGCTGATCATCTCTTCTACCCAGGCTGCTACTTTATAACCGGCCGCTTTCATGGCTTCTACGGTCTTAACAACACCTATGGTATCCCAGCTTTCAAAAGCACCGATCTCCCAGCCAAAACCTGCCATCATCGCGTCGTCTAAGCGATAGATTTCGTCACTGATTTCAGGAATACGATGAGAGATATACGAAAAGAGAGAATAATGGAACTGTCTGTAAAATTCTCCCGCCTTATCCGGTGAGGCACTCAGCATTTTGATCCGCTGTTTCAGGTCCTCTACCGGTTTGGCCGCATCAATACTTGCAAATTTGGGTTTTACCCTTGCGCCATATTCCATGGTCTGCAGGTTCAGGGTAAGAATTTCTTTGCCTGCGGCAGATTTTGTTTTTTTGAAAAAACCCTGTCCGGTTTTATCTCCCAGCCAGTTATTGTTTACTACGGTATCTAACCAGGCCGGGATGGTGAAAATGTTTTTGGCTTCATCCGCCGGACAATTATCCGCTACCCCTTTGGCTACTTTCACCAATGTATCAATACCCACCACATCTGCTGTTCTGAAAGTGGCTGATTTAGGACGGCCGATGATGGGCCCTGTCAATGCATCTACCTCATCAATGCTTAACCCCAGTTTGTTCATGATATGGAAAATGCTCATGATACTGAATACTCCGATGCGGTTGGCAATAAATGCAGGGGTGTCTTTACACAGAACGGTGGTTTTACCCAGGTACAGATCGCCATACTGCATCAGAAAATCAACCACTTCCGGATCGGTATGCGGGGTAGGAATGATCTCGAGTAAACGCAGGTAACGCGGCGGATTAAAAAAGTGCGAGCCACAGAAATGTTTCTTGAAATCTTCACTCCGGCCCTCGGCCATCATGTGAATGGGAATGCCGGATGTATTGGAACTGATCAGTGTACCCGGTTTGCGGAACTGCTCTACTTTGGCATAGATCAGCTGTTTAATATCCAAACGCTCTACCACCACTTCAATGATCCAGTCGCAGCTGGCAATATCTTTCATGTTATCATCAAAATTGCCTGTGCTGATGCGTTTTACCACGTCTTTGGTAAATACAGGCGAAGGGTTGCTTTTTACGGCGGCCTGCAAGGCGTCATTCACCAGTTTATTCCGCTCAGCGGGTTTGGTGCTTTCTTCCGCA
>SCVK01000352.1 GCA_004297075.1 Chitinophagaceae bacterium | reverse complement strand
TTTAACTTTTGACTTTTGACTTTTCAATATGGGTGTAAAATTATTACTGGAAAAAGCACATGTGCAGGGCATCCGCTCTTACGAAGTATACCGCCGCGAAGGGGGGTACCATAGTGTAGAGAAAGCACTCAAAACCATGGGGCCGGAAGCCATTGTGGAAGAAGTGAAGAAGAGTGGTTTGCGTGGCAGGGGTGGTGCCGGTTTCCCGGCTGGTATGAAATGGAGTTTTATTGCCAAGCCGGAAGGCGTACCGCGCCACCTGGTGTGTAATGCCGATGAGAGTGAGCCGGGTACTTTTAAAGACAGGTATTTAATGGAATTTATTCCGCACCTGCTTATCGAAGGCTTGATCGTTTCTTCTTATGCCCTGGGTAGTAATGACACTTATATCTATATCCGTGGCGAATATGCCTGGATCGTTGATATCCTGGAACAGGCTATCGGCGAAGCCAAGGCCAATGGTTTTTTAGGAAAAAATATTTTAGGAACCGGTTTTGATTGTGAGATCCATGTACAACGCGGTGCCGGTGCATATATCTGCGGCGAAGAAACAGCACTGATCGAATCGCTGGAAGGTAAACGGGGTAACCCGCGCATCAAACCCCCTTTCCCTGCGATACAGGGTGTGTGGATGCGGCCTACCGTGGTGAATAACGTAGAAACACTGGCTGCAGTAGTTCCCATCATCAATATGGGCGGAGAAGAGTATGCGAAGATCGGCGTAGGCAAATCAACCGGTACCAAACTGATTTCTGCCTGTGGCAATATTAACAAACCCGGCGTTTACGAAATTGATATGACCATCTCTGTAGAAGAATTCATTTACAGCGATGAATATTGTGGCGGTATTGCCAACGGAAAGCGGCTGAAAGCCTGTATCCCGGGTGGTTCATCCGTGCCTATCTTACCCGCCAACCTGTTACTCAAAACAGCCAAGGGCGAAACCCGTTACATGAACTATGAAAGTTTGAGTGATGGCGGTTTTGCTACCGGTACCATGATGGGATCGGGTGGTTTTATTGTACTGGACGAAGACCAGTGTGTAGTGAAGAATACCTATACATTTGCCCGGTTCTATCGCCATGAAAGTTGCGGACAGTGTTCGCCCTGCCGCGAAGGGACCGGCTGGATGGAGAAATTATTGCTGCGCCTGGAAAAAGGGCAGGGTAAATCGAGCGATATTGATCTGTTGTGGGATATACAGCGTAAGATAGAAGGAAATACGATCTGTCCGTTGGGCGATGCAGCGGCCTGGCCGGTAGCAGCCGCCATCAGGCATTTCAGGGATGAGTTTGAGTGGCATGTTACGCATCCGGAGGAAGCGCAGAAAAGGAATTTTGGATTGGCGCATTATGCCGACCCGATTCATGTTCCCACTACCGCTTAAGAAAAAAGCACGCAAAGGCGCGAAGGCGCAATTTGTGTTTGAAAGAAAACAATGTTTTTAATGAATTGCAATAGCTGCGCCCTGGCGCCTTTGCGAGAAATAAAAAAATATGTCGGAGCAACCCTTATTTAAAGTAACCATCGACAACATCACCATCGAAGTGCCGGCCGGGACCACCATCCTGAATGCCGCACGTAAGATAGGTGGAGAAGTGGCGCCCCCTGCGATGTGCTATTACAGCAAACTGCAGGGCAGCGGTGGTAAATGCCGTACCTGTTTGGTAGAAGTGAGCAAAGGTTCTGAAAAAGATCCGCGCCCCATGCCCAAACTGGTAGCATCCTGCCGTACCACGGTGATGGACGGGATGGAGGTGAAAAATATTACCAGTCCGAAAGTACTGGACGCCCGTGCCGGTGTGGTAGAGTTTCTGCTCATCAATCACCCGCTCGACTGCCCCATATGCGACCAGGCCGGTGAATGTCACCTGCAGGATCTGAGTTATGAACACGGTGCAGAAGGCACCCGCTTCGAGTTCCAGAAACGTATATTCAAGAAGCATGACCTGGGTCCTTATATACAGCTGCACATGACACGTTGCATTCTCTGCTACCGTTGTGTATTTGTTGCCGATCAGCTTACCAATAAAAGGGAACACGGGGTATTAGACAGGGGAGATCATGCAGAGATTGCGACCTTTATTGAGAAAAACCTGGAGAATGATTTTATCGGTAACGTAATTGATGTATGCCCGGTAGGAGCACTTACTGATAAAACCTTCCGTTTCAAGAACCGTGTCTGGTTCCTGAAACCGATGGATGCACACCGCGATTGTCCTACCTGTTCCGGAAAAGTAACTTTATGGAACCGTGGCGATGAAGTGTTCCGTGTAACCGCCCGCAAAGATGAGTGGGGTGAAGTGGAAAGTACCGAAGATGGCAAAACTGCCTGGATCTGTAATACCTGCCGTTTTGATAAAAAGAAAACAAGTGACTGGGTGATCGAAGGGCCAAGAAATATCAACCGCCATTCTGTGATCTCGCAGGGCCATTATGCCGGAAAGATCGGGATGAGCAAACCCACGGAAACTTTCAGTGCGGTGCATGGCGGCAGACAACCGAAACTATTGATGGATATACATACTGTGAGTGAAGTGAATAAACCGAACATTGAACTGAGTTTGATCGATGGCCCGGCGCATTCCACAGATTTTAATAAGAAGAAAGACTAATAGCTATATATCACATGACACTACTTGCTATTGACTGGATATTACTGATCGAAAAACTGATCCTGATCGCGATCATCGTGTTTGCGAGCCTGGGGATCGCTTTGTATACCACTTTTGCGGAACGGAAAGTGGCAGCGATACTGCAGGACAGGCCAGGTCCGAACCGTGCGGGTCCTTTTGGTTTATTGCAACCCTTTGCTGATGGTCTGAAACTGATCATGAAAGAAGAGATCATTCCGAATACGGCGAATAAATTTCTGTTTGTACTCGGACCGGGTCTGGCCATGACGGCTGCACTGATGACCTGTGCTGTGATTCCCTGGAGTGGTCATGTAGAACTGTTCGACAGGAAGATCGATCTGCAGATCGCTGATATCAATATCGGTATCCTGTATGTGTTTGGCGTAGTAAGTATGGGTGTGTATGGGATCATGATCGGTGGTTGGGCATCGAATAATAAATTTTCGTTGATGGCCGCTTTGCGGGGTGCATCGCAGGCTATCAGTTATGAGCTGGCGATGGGTCTGGCGCTGATTGCGGTACTGATGCTTTCTGGCTCTTTAAGTCTGAAAACAATTGTAGAACAGCAGATGGGAGCCGGCCAGTTATGGAACATTGCTTATCAGCCGCTGGGTTTCCTGATCTTTTTTATCTGTGCATTGGCAGAGTGCAACCGTACACCTTTTGACCTGCCGGAAGCGGAGAATGAACTGAACTTTGGTTATCACCAGGAATACTCATCCATGAAACTTGGGTTCTACCTGTTTTCTGAATATGTGAATATGATCATGAGCAGTGCGGTAATGGCTTCTCTGTACTTTGGCGGATATGATATTCCGTTCCTCGACGAGAGCACGCTGGCACCCAATCTGGCCGCCGTGCTGGGTGTGGTAGCGTTACTGGCCAAGATCGTGTTATTCATCTTCCTGTTCATGTGGATCCGCTGGACCATCCCGCGTTTCCGTTATGACCAGTTGATGAATTTAGGCTGGAAGAAAATGATCCCACTGGCATTGATCAATATGTTGATCACCGGTGCCGTGATCTTGTGGTTACAGGGGAAATAATTCCGGATTAGCGGACGACGGATTCGCGGATGCACAATCCGTTAATCAATCCGCCATCCGTTAATTCGCTAATCGCCGCAGGCGAAAAAGCAAAACTTAAAAATGTTTTTGCCGGTCCATTCCGGCAGAAAAGAAAGATAAACATGCAAGCATTAACCAACAGATCCAAAGAGGTAAGCCGCAAACCCATGAGTTTGATGGAGCGGTTGTACCTGCCCGCTATTTTTAAAGGGATGGCGATCACTTTCAGCCATATATTTAAAAAGCAGCCAAC
>SCVK01000351.1 GCA_004297075.1 Chitinophagaceae bacterium | reverse complement strand
GTAAAACAGCTTTATCGGCCTGCGTGGAGTATATATCCAGTCCTTTTACCGTGATCGGGCCAGCAATGGCTCCGGCAACGAGCAGAAAAGCGGCACCGCTCCAATCTCCTTCCACGGTATATTGAATGCTGGCATTGGCAGCAGGATCCGTACGGGAATGGGTGAACCGAAACTCTTTGTATTCGTGGTTCTCCACTTCCCAGCCAAAATCTTTCATCACCTGAAGGGTTAGGTCGATATAGGGTTTGCTTTTGAGGTTGTTAACAGTAATGCTCACATCATGGGCACCGGCGGCACCATAAGCCATCAGTAGCCCGGTCAGAAACTGGGAACTGAGTGAGCCATCCACTTCAATATTGGCTGGTTGCAAAGGCCCATGAATCTGCAGGGGCAGTTTACCGCCATTGGAGACAACTGTTACGCCCAGTTTTGGCAGGATCTCATCGAAAAAATCCATGGGGCGGGTGAGCAGGCTACCCGTTCCGTTCAGGATAATGGGTTCGCTGCTCAATGCGGCAATGGGGGTAAACATCCGGATACCGAGACCACTTTCACCACAGTTCACTTCCTTGTGCGCGGGATGAATGCCCCGGGAACGGATCAGCAGTTCTCCTGTGTCTTTTTTTTCGATAGTAGCCCCGAGTTTCTGTATCACATCTATGGCGGCAAGGTCATCATTGCTGTTACCGGAATTATGCAGGATGGTATCGCCCACGGTTAACAGAGCAGCCGCGCAGGCCCTTTGCATACTGCTTTTACTCGCAGCGGCAACGATGGATCCGGTAAGTTGGGAAGGTTGTATGCTTACGATCATTGTTGGATTGGCGGATGGCGGATTGGCGGATCTGACGCCAGCTCCGGTCTTATTTTCCGAATTGTTTAAAAATGTCCTGGAGCTGAACAAAGAGCAAGGGCTGCACCACGCCTTTCCCGATCTTTTCGAGCAGGATATAGTTGATGCTTACATTGTCTTTCTTTTTGTCCATCAGCAGGATCTTAAAAGCTTTTTTGGTATTGAATTTGGCCAGCGTAGGCAAACCGTATTGTTCCAGTACTTTCACCACCAGTTCCGCACCGGTAAAATGCTTCAGTTGCTGCGACATTACTGCGGCATAGGTCATGCCGATACTGATGGCCTGTCCGTGACTTAAATCGTACATATTCTCAATAGCATGTCCGAGTGTATGACCGAAATTGAGCAGTTTCCGTTCGCCCTGTTCAAACTCATCGCCTACCACTACTTTTGTTTTGATCAATACGTTCTGTTCGATCAGGGCAGACAAGAGTTTGGGACTTTTCTGAAAATCGCTGAGTTTGTGTTTCTGTAAATGGCGGAACAGAACGGCATCTTTGATACAGGCATGTTTGATGATCTCTGCAAATCCATTCTGCCATTCTGCTTTGGGCAGGGTTTTCAGGAATGAGATATCAAACAGCAGGAAAGCCGGTTGGCGGATCAATCCTACCATATTCTTATATACACCCACATCAATCCCGTTTTTACCACCAATGGCCGCATCCACCATGGCCAGCAAGGACGTGGGTACCAGTCCGAAGCGGATGCCCCGCATATAGATCCCTGCCACATAACCGGTAATATCGGTTACCACACCACCGCCCACACCTACCAGCGTGGTGTTGCGGTCGGCACCAAAAGCGATCAGTTGGTCAATCACTACATCTACGGTCTGCTGCACTTTATACTTCTCTCCTGCTTTCAGTACGATCGTATTCCAGCCCTTGAATTTCTTCTTGTGTTTGGCAAAAACATGTTCATCGGTAATGATCACCGCATTTTCTTTCGGTGCCAGTTTCTCTATCTGCGAAAAATCGGCATCGAAATAATAATTGACAGTGGTACTGGAGAATGTGAAACTTCTTTTTTTCATGGGATTAGCGAATTAGCGGATGGCGGATTGGCGGATGATTTGATCCGCCAATCCGTTAATCCGTAATGCGTGAATTAGGAATTCATGATCTTGTTCTGGTGGGTGATGCTTTCCATGTGCACCGCATCAAAGTATTTGGTAACAAATTCTTTGCTCAGACCCAATTTATCGCCTTTGGCGAAAGCCCTTTCCAGAATGCTGTTCCAGCGGTTGGTTTGCAGGATGGTGATATTATTATCTTTTTTGTACTGACCGATATTCTCCGCCACTTTCATTCGCTGGCCCAGGATCTGCATCAGTTCGTCATCCAGGTTATTGATCTGCTGGCGCAGTTTTTCGAGTGCCGCATGGTATTCGGGAGAAGCAATATCTTCTTTTCTCCAGCGGATAGTACCGATCATCTCACCCAGTTGTTCCGGGGTGATCTGCTGTTTGGCATCGCTCCAGGCATTGTCAGGATCGATATGGCTTTCTACTATCAAACCATCAAAGTCGAGATCAATGGCGGTTTGTGCCACTTCCTGTAAAATATCTCTTCTGCCACAGATATGGGAAGGATCGTTGATCAGTAACAACGCAGGATAGCGGCGTTTCATTTCGATGGCCAGGTGCCACATAGGTGCATTCCGGTATTCGGTATTGCCATAGGAACTGAAACCACGGTGTATCAGGCCGATGTCTTTGATACCTGCTTTGGCTACACGCTCCATCGCACCGATCCAGAGTTCCAGGTCAGGATTGATAGGGTTTTTGATCAGCACAGGTACTTCTACACCGCGTAAAGCATCTGCTACTTCCTGTACGCTGAACGGGTTAACCGTGGTACGGGCACCGATCCAGAGTACATCCACCCCAAAATGCAGGGCATCTTCTACCTGTTTGCCGGTGGCCACTTCAATGGCTACCGGTAATCCGGAAGCTTTTTTGGCTGCCTGTAACCAGGGCAGGCCCTTGGTGCCGATCCCTTCAAAACTACCGGGACGGGTACGGGGTTTCCAGATACCTGCCCGCAGGATATCGACTTTACCGGTAGCGGCCAGGCGCATTGCCGTTTGCATAACCTGCTCTTCTGTTTCGGCGCTGCAGGGACCGGAAATAATTAATGGACGCTTCTTTAATAATGCCTCCACCGTTGTTGCCTGTTCGATTGCTTGTTCCATGTTTGTTGTTGTTACTTTTTATTTTTTTTATTGGTTGATCAGTTAACAGGTAAACCCATCTATTGGCCGGCAATCAATCACCAATCAACAGGTTTACCTGCTAACGTCTGATTACCCTTCGCCTCTTCTGGGTTTCTTGGAAAAACCAGCCGGACCACCACTATCCGCATCATTCATACGGATCCTTCTGCCCTTGTAGCTTTTACCGTCCAGAGAACGGATCATCTGCTGGGCAGCACCCCGATCGATCTCGATCCAGCTGTTCATGTCCTTCATATCAATCTTACCCAGTACTTCTTTTTTCAGGTCGCTCATATCCAGGATGAACTGCAGGAAACTGGCTTTAAAGAACCCGTCTTTGGTTCCCAGGTTCACAAACAGCCGGCTGTAACCGCCACCTCTGGTATACTCCTTGCGACTATCACCACGGCCTTCGTTTCTGTCGTCTCTTCTTCTGGGTTCGCTCCTGTCGTTGCGGTCCATTTTACTGCGTTCGCGCAGGTTCAGGTCTTCCGCATTCTCATAATATTTCAGAAAGCGGTCAAACTCCATCGCGGCCACCCGCTTCAGCACATCTTCCTTGCTCACATCGGCAAACTTCTCAGCCAGCATCGGAACATAGGTTTCATAATCGCCGTGGCTGATATCGGCCGATAATAATTTGTCCATGAAATGGAAGAACTGTTTGCGGCATACATCCTTGCCACTCGGTATATCCAGCTTGTGAAACTGCGAGTTGTTGATCCGTTCGATCTGTTTGAACTTATACATCTCTTTCGCATGTACGATCGAGATACAGATACCCTGGTTGCCGGCTCGACCGGTACGACCACTTCTGTGTGTATAGATCTCCACATCATCCGGTAATTCGTAGTTAATCACGTGGGTGATTCCCACCACATCAATTCCACGGGCCGCCACATCGGTTGCGATCAGCAACTGCAGGCTTTTATCGCGGAACTGTCCCATTACACGGTCACGCTGTTGCTGTGTCAGGTCACCATGCAGGGCGTCGATATCGTACCCTTCCCTTGTCAGTCTTTCAGAGATCTCCTGAGCATCGATCTTGGTACGGGTAAAAATGATCCCATAGATACCCGGGTTAAAATCGATGATCCTTTTCAGCGTTTCATAACGGTGCTGTGCCGTGGTAACATAGTACTGGTGATCGATGCTTTTGTTGGTCGTGTTCACCTTACCCACGGTTACCTCTTTCGGATCCTTCATGTACTTCTTGCTCACTTTGCGGATCTCGGGTGGCATGGTAGCACTGAATAACCAGGTACTTTCCCTTGCCGGGGTATTTTTAAGGATGAATTCGATATCATCCTGGAAACCCATGTTCAGCATTTCATCCGCTTCATCCAGTACCACATACTTGATCTGCTCCAGGTTGATCGCTTTACGCTCGATCAGGTCAATCAATCGACCCGGTGTAGCTACCACGATCTGCACACCTCTTTTCAGGTCGCGGATCTGTAATCCGATAGAAGCACCACCATACACAGCCACTACAGATACCCCAGACATGTATTTTTTAAAGAGCTCTATTTCTTTCACGATCTGCAGGCAGAGTTCCCTTGTAGGACAAACCACCAGCGCCTGCGGATATTTGGCCGCGGCATCAATAATATGCAGCAAAGGCAGGCCAAAAGCCGCTGTTTTGCCGGTTCCCGTTTGCGCCAGGCCAATAAAGTCCTTGGTGCCACTCAGCAATACGGGGATTGCCTGTTCTTGTATTGCGGTTGGGTTCACATACCCCAACTCATCCGTTGCCTGAATCAATCTAGCATCAATTCCCAACGCTTCAAATGTCGTCATGTAATAAAAAATTTGCTGCAAAGGTACTTTTTATATACCTCTTTACCCTTTTTTTGTTTGAAACCCAGCAGCAGCGTGGATTTCAGCTATTCTTGCGTCGCACACTTGTACTTCCTTTCCACCTCCCGGCTTGTATTAGCGGATGACGGATTGGCGGATTAGAAAATAACTATTTAATACGCATCCATAATCCGTTAACCCGTAATCACTTCAAGATTCTCCTGATCCCGTTCGCTTTTTCGATCAACTCGGCCAGGTATTCGTAATTATCCTTCTCCAGGCAGGCTTTGAACTTGCGTAACTGGGCAATATGCTCATTCAGTACGTCCAGCACATTGTCTTTGTTCTGCATAAAAATGGGTACCCACATGGCTGAATTGCTCTTGGCCAAACGTACGGTACTCTCAAAACCGCCACTCGCCAGCTCAAAAATGGCATCTTCTTCCCTCTCCTTCTCCAAAACCGTATTGGCCAGGGCAAAAGAAGTGATATGCGAAATATGACTCACATAGGCCACATGCACGTCGTGCGCTTCTGCATTCATGTATACAATGTGCATACCGAGAAGTCCGTATACTTTTTCTACCAGTTCCACGGCATCAGCATCGCTGTCTTCCTTACTGCAGATCACGGTTGCTTTTTTCTCAAAAGCATTTTTTACCGCCGCTTCCGGACCGCTGTATTCGGTACCCCACATCGGGTGGGTGGCTACAAAACGCCCGCGTTGGGGGCTTTGATCCGCCGCTTCGCAGATCGTTTTTTTGGTAGAGCCCACATCCATTACTACCTGTTTGTGTACCATTTGTAAAATCAGTGGCAACAAGGCTTCAGCTACATTAATAGGCGTTGCCAGTATCACCAGTCCGGATTCCTGAACGGCTGTATGCAAATCCTTTACTTCATCCACCAGCCCCAGTTCCAAAGCCTTAGATGCATGCGAAGGATTAGCTTCTACCCCGATCAGCCTGGTGGCAAAACCTTTTTCTTTCAATGTCAAAGCCATGGAACCTCCGATTAGGCCAACCCCGATGATGGTAACTGTCATGGTAATTAAGAATTAACAATTAAAAATTAACAATTGAAGGCACATTCTCATTAGATCTGTTTAGAAATTATTAATTGTTAATTTCTATTTTTTAATTCTATTGATCGCTTCTTCAAATTTTTCAATGCTGCCACATAAACTCACCCTGATATAACCGTTGCCGGCAGACCCAAAAATGCCACCGGGGGTGATGAATACATTTGCATTGTACAACACTTCATCGCTTAGCGCGTAACCGCTTGGGTAGGTAGCAGGGATCTTGGCCCATACGAATAAACCTACCTGGTCTTTGGAAAATTCACAGTGCAGCAATTGCAGCAATTCAAATACTTTCTCACGTCGGGCTGTGTAAATGGCATTAATATCATCGTACCAGTCTTTACCAAGACTCAAGGCTTTGGCCGCAGCCAGCTGTACCGGCAAAAACATACCGCTGTCCATATTACTTTTAAACCGCAGGATCTCTTCAATTCTTTCTTTGGCGGCGCAGAGCATTCCTACCCGCCAGCCGGCCATGTTCTGGCTTTTGCTTAATGAGTTTAGCTCAATCACCACTTCTTTGGCTCCTTCCACGCTGAGCAGGCTCATGGGTGTTTCGTTCAGGATAAAGCTGTAAGGGTTATCATGACAAACCAGGATATTATGTTTCTTTCCAAATGCCACAATCTTTTCAAACAAAGCCACCGTTGGCAATTGCCCGGTAGGCATGTGCGGGTAGTTAACCCATAACAGTTTCACTTTCCGCAGATCCATTTGTTCCAGTGCTGCAAAATCAGGTTCCCAGTTGTTCCCTTCTTTCATTTCATAGGAAACCGCTTTACCACCGGCCAGTTTTACGGCACTGCTATAGGTAGGATAACCGGGGTTGGGGATCAACGCTTCATCACCATCATTCAGATAAGTCATACAGATATGCATGATCCCTTCTTTGCTACCGATCAGCGGTAACACTTCTGTATCCGGGTTGATGGTAACCCCATACCACCGGGCATACCATGCCGCAATGGCATTGCGCAATACGGGAGAACCTTTATAACTCTGATAAGCATGCGTATTTGACTTCTCCGCTTCTTCCTGCAGTACTTTTACCACATCCGGATGCGGCGGCAGGTCGGGGCTGCCAATACCCAGGTTGATAATATTTTTACCCTGTTTGTTCAGCTCTTCTATCTCGCGCAGTTTCTGCGAGAAATAGTATTCGCCGATGCCTTCCAGTCTTGTTGAAGTAGCTACTGTCATAATTAACCTTTTACCAGTTTTCCTTTTTTGTAAATACCGAATATTTTAACGCTGTTGGTCAGCGATTCAATGGAAACCATTACTGTTTCAAACTGTTTGCGGGAATCAAATTCCAGATCAGCATAAAAGCCATATTTAAAATTACTTCCGGGTATGGGCATACTCTGCAGTTTACTCAGGTTGATCCCTCCTTTTGCGATCCGGCTTAATACCTGTGCCAGTATGCCTTTGGAGTGATTGGTCTGGAAATAAATAGATGCCTTATCCGCATCGGCCACTTCCTGCGCTTCTTTTTCTCTTTGTAATACAAGAAAACGGGTCACATTATTTTTCAGGGTATGGATATGGGGGGCAATGATATCCATATCGTATAATTCTGCTGCCAGTTTGCTCGCAATAGCGGCCGCATGTTTGCTGTGTTTCTGGTAAATATGTTTGGCACTGAGTGCGGTATCTTCTGTTTCTACCAGTTTCCAGTCCTGTTTTTCGAGGTAATCGAGGCATTGCAGGATAGCCATCGGGTGGCTATGTACTTCTTTGATATCTTCCAGTTTCACACCTTTGTTGACCATGAGGTTCTGGCTGATAGAGAGATACACTTCCCCGATCACTTTCAGGTTGCTTTTCTGCAGCAGGTTGTAATTAGGGAGGATACTTCCGGCAATGGAATTTTCTATGGCCATGATTCCGCCGGCAGACTGTTTTTTATCAGAAGAGACCCGGATCAGGTCGCGGAAAGTGGCGCAGGTGATCACTTCTACCTGTTTACCAAAAAAGGAACGGGCAGCTACCTGGTGAAAACTTCCTTCGTACCCCTGAATGCAGATTCCTGCCGGCTTATCAGCCGGATCGGTAGCAGCGGTTCTTTTGTCCTGTTTTACAGTTGTCATATTATTTCCTGTTTCATTACCCCTTTCTTTACGCGGGGCAAAAAAAATCCCGGCCTTTCGGGCCGGGATCGTATCTTAATTTGTTTTCGCTTTTATGCTTTGGCAAATACTACCCGGC
>SCVK01000350.1 GCA_004297075.1 Chitinophagaceae bacterium | reverse complement strand
ATCTTATTGGTACAGGCAGTGCTATTGCTGTCTCTCCCCCTCTTTTCCCAGAAAAAAGACAAAACCAAAACTACCATTCCGGTAGCCGTAAAACAGGATAATACCGATTCTGTTCTGTTTTCCAGACAACGTTACCGTTTGGTAGGTCCCTTCCGTGGCGGACGCAGTGGTGCCGTTGCCGGGAGTTACAAAAACAGGAACACTTTCTACTTTGGTAATACCGGTGGAGGTGTATGGAAAACCAGTGATGGTGGCAGCAACTGGAAAAACATCACAGATAAATATTTTGGTGGAACTATTGGTGCTGTAGCCGTGGCCCCCAGCGATGAAACGGTGGTATATGTAGGCGAAGGGGAGAACACCATGCGTGGCAATGTGGCCGAAGGGTTAGGTGGTATCTGGCGCAGCGATGATGGTGGTAAAAACTGGCGTAACCTGGGACTGAAAGATGGCCGCCATATCATCCGCATTGTGGTGCATCCCAAAGATCCGAATACGGTATGGGTGGCGGTGATGGGTCACCTGTTCGGGCCCAATGAAGAACGAGGTATATTCAAAACCACCGATGGTGGAAAAACCTGGAAGAAAACCTTATTCGTTAATAACCAGACCGGTTGTTCAGACCTGGTAATGGAACCCGGTAATCCTTCTGTGTTTTATGCCGGTATGTGGCGTGTGATACGCACCCCGCATAGCATGGAAAGTGGCGGAGAAGGCAGTGGTTTGTATAAAAGTGTGGATGGTGGTGAAACCTGGACCAGCATTACGGCTAAAAAAGGATTACCCAAAGGTGTCTGGGGTATTGTGGGAGTAGCGGTGGCACCTTCCAATACAGATAAGATTTATGCGATCATTGAAAATGCCAAGGGCGGCCTGTTCATGAGTGCCGATGGTGGCGAGAGCTGGACATTGACCAGTAATGATAATAATATCCGCCAGCGAGCCTGGTACTACAGTAAAGTGTTTGTAGACCCTAAAAACGAAAATCTCGTTTATTGTCCTAACGTAGAGTTCATGCGCAGCCGAGATGGAGGCCGAACTTTCCAGAGTGTGAATACACCGCATGGCGATCACCATGATCTGTGGATCGATCCGGAAGATGGTAACCGCATGATTGTAGCAGACGATGGCGGTGCACAGGTAAGTTTTGATGGCTCCAATAACTGGAGCACCATGAATAACCAGCCTACAGCTCAGTTCTACCGCGTATCTACCGATAATTCATTTCCCTACCGCATTCTGGGGGCACAACAGGATAACTCCACCGTTCGCATCAAGAGCCGTACTTCCGGTGCAGGTATCACGGAAAGAGACTGGGATGTTACCGCTGGTTCGGAAAGTGGTTATGTACAGGCCGACCCTACCAACCCGGATATCGTATATGGCGGCAACTATGGAGGTTATTTATCAAGGCTCGATCATAGAACCGGCGAAAACCGGGCGATCAATGTATGGCCCGATAATCCCATGGGCGCCGGTGCCGATGTGCTGAAATACCGCTTTCAATGGAACTTTCCCTTCTTCTTCTCTCCGCATAATCCCAAACGTTTGTATGCGGGCGGTAACCATTTATTTGTAACAGAGAATGAAGGGCAGAGCTGGGAAACCATCAGTCCGGATCTGACCACGAACGATAAATCGCGCCAGGCTTCCAGCGGCGGACCCATTACCAAAGACAATACTTCTGTTGAATACTACTGTACCATTTTTACTGCAGCAGAGTCTGTACTGGAGAAAGATCTCTTATGGACAGGTAGCGACGATGGCCTGGTACATGTAAGTAAAGACGGTGGTAAAAACTGGGAAAATGTAACCCCGCCCGAAGCAGGTAAATGGATGATGTGGAACTGTATTGAAACAGATCCTTTCCAGAAAGGCACTGCCTATTTTGTGGGAACCAAATACAAGCTGGATGATTTTGCACCGTATATTTTTAAAACGGAAGACTACGGTAAAACATGGAAAAAGATCACGAACGGAATTGATAACATGCATTTTACCAGGGCTATGCGTGCCGATAAAAAACGTCCGGGCTTGTTGTATGCCGGAACGGAATATGGCATGTACATCAGTTACGATGATGGTGCCAACTGGAAAAAATTCCAGCTGAACCTGCCCATTGTTCCGATCACTGATCTTACCATCAAAGAAAATGACCTGATCGTTGCCACACAGGGCCGCTCTTTCTGGGTATTGGATGACTTGACGGTGGTACAACAGAAAGACGCAGAAGTACTGAACAAAAACCTGCACGTGTTTGCTGCCAATGACGCGTACCGTACAGAAGGTGGTAGCAGAAGGGGCCGGGGCCAGGCAGGTATGCCGCAGAATATGGGTGAGAACCCCGCTGTTGGTGTTGTGTTCAACTACTACCTGAAAAATGTAACGGATTCTTCCAAGCTGTCTATTACTGTATTTGATAAACAGAATAAACCCATCAAAACTTTCAGCAAATCTGCTAAAGAGAATACAGATAAGATCGATTACAACAGCGGCATGAACCAGTTTGTATGGGATATGAATTATCCACCTGCCGAAACAGTAGAAGGACTGATCTTATGGAATGGACGGATCAGCACTGTAAAAGCCGCCCCCGGTACATACAAAGCCCGCTTTACTTTTGGCAAAGATTCAGTGGAGGTTCCTTTTGTGATCAAAGCGAATCCGAATTACAAAATAACGGAAGCTGATTACGACGCACAGGTAGGATTCCTGCTGCAGGTAAGGGATAAGTTCAGCGAAGTGCAGCGTGCCATTAAACAGATCCGCTCACTGCGCAGCCAGATCAATGACTTTACTGCTAAACTGGAAGCTGGGGATGGTATAAAGGATATCAAAAAAATGGGCGACAGCATCAACAAACAAATGACAGCTGTGGAAGAAGCGCTGTACCAGACCAAATCAAAAAGCGGCCAGGATGTACTGAACTTCCCGATCCGTTTGAATGATAAACTGGCTGGTTTGTATGGAGTAGCTTCCAGCGGACAAAACCCACCCAGCAAACAGGCCCGCGAAGCATTTGCAGAACTGGGCGGTCAATCTGATGTGCAGTTGGCCAAACTCAAAAAGATCATGGATACAGATCTGAAAGCATTTAATAAAATGATCAATGATAAACAGTTACCGGTGATCGGCGTGAAGAACTAGGAATCCATTAACGGATTACGTATTGGCGGATTAGCGGATTGCATATGCAGTCTGTTAATCCGCCATTTTTTTAGATGCTATCCGAAATCGTTTAAAAAGAATTGAATGCAGATAAGTATAATCCGTTAATCCGCAATCCGTCATCCGCTAATCAGTTAATCCTCCAGCAGATCCGGTCTCCTTTCTTTGGTACGAATCAATGACTGCTCATGCCGCCATTCCTCTACTTTTTTAGGATCGCCCTGCGTCAGGATCTCGGGCACTTTATCACCGCGAAAATCTGCCGGACGTGTATAAACGGGAGGGGCCAGTAAATTATCCTGGAAAGAATCAAATAAAGCAGAAGTTTCATCATTCAACACACCAGGAATCAATCTTCCTACGGCATCTACTACTACTGCAGCTGCCAGTTCTCCGCCACTCAATACATAATCACCAATAGAGATCTCCATGGTTACATATCGCTGCCGGATGCGTTCGTCAATGCCTTTGTAATGTCCGCAGATGATGAGGATATTTTCTTTCATTGATAAACTATTCGCCGTTTTCTGGTTAAAATTTTTACCATCCGGCGTCATGAAGATGATCTCATCATATTTCCCCTCCTGCTGTAGTTCATCAATGGCATTGGCCAGGGGTTCGGGCATGATCACCATACCGGCACCACCGCCAAACTGGTAATCATCCACCTGCATATGTTTGTTGATGGCCCATTTGCGGAGATTATGAACGTTTACGGTGAGTAGTCCTTTATCGTTGGCTCGTTTCATAATGCTGTGACTGAAAGGACTTTCCAGTAAATCGGGCACCACGGTAAGAATATCGATCTTCATACTGCAAACATACAGAATACCTGTAGAGGCTGCAATGTAAAGGAGAAATGAAAGTGTGGGAAGGATCAGAGATCCATGAATCCACCCAGGTCGCGCCTTTCGCGCTTGGTAGGACGGCCGATCTTGCTGAGACGTTTACCTGTCTGGAAAGTAGCTGCTTCAAATTTGATACGGTCCAGTTCTTCAGCAGGTGTCAGGTCTGTATAGTATTTGATGGCTTCTGCATATTGCACACGGCTGTGCAGCAGGCCGGTTACTTTTACTACCCATTTACGGGTTTCGTTTTTTACCTCATATTCATCGCCCACCGCCACAATGCGGGAAGCTTTTACAGAAACGCCGTTCAGTTTCACTTTGCCTTTGTCGCAGGCATCGCCCGCCTGGCTCCTTGTTTTAAACAAACGGATGGCCCAGAGGTATTTATCGATGCGGAGTTTGTCTTTT
>SCVK01000349.1 GCA_004297075.1 Chitinophagaceae bacterium | reverse complement strand
GACACCGGTGGTTTTGTGCCGGGCAGCGATGATATTTTTGAAACGGAGATCCGTAAGCAGGTGCGTATTGCCATTGAAGAAGCGGATTCCATCATTTTTATGGTGGATGTGGCTACCGGCATTACCGATCTGGACGATTCCATGGCCGATATGCTGCGCCGGGGTAATAAACCGGTATACGTGGTGGTGAATAAAGTAGACAATGGTACCCGCGAACTGGAAGCCACTGAATTCTATTCATTGGGATTCGAGCATAATTTCTTTATCAGCAGTATTTCCGGCAGCGGCACCGGCGAACTGCTGGATGCGGTTACCGAACCCATTATGGCAGAAGATGTGGAAACCGCCATGAAAGACAGCGGACTGCCTAAGTTTGCGATCATCGGTCAGCCGAACGTAGGTAAATCTTCCCTGCTGAATGCCCTGATCGGGCAGGAGCGCACCATTGTGAGCGATATCTCCGGCACCACCCGCGATAGTATCCATACCCATTATAATCTCTTCCAGAAAGAATTTATGCTGATAGATACGGCCGGGATCCGTAAAAAAAGCAAGGAAAAAGAAGACCTGGAATTCTATTCCATCATCCGGGCCATCAAAGCCATCGATGATGCAGATGTGTGCCTGATCGTGCTTGATGCCCATAAAGGCATTACCGCCCAGGACATCACTATTTTCAGCCTGGCCGTGCGCAAGGGCAAGGGGGTAGTGGTACTCGTAAACAAGTGGGACCTGGTAGAAAAAGACACCAATACCGCCCGTGATTACGAAAAGGCCCTGAAACAGAAACTGGCTCCTTTTACCGATGTGCCCATTCTGTTTATCTCCGTAAAAGAGAAAACAAGGATCTTCAAAGCCATTGAACTGGGACTGGAAGTGTACGAAAACCGCCAGCGCAAAGTGCCTACTGCCAAACTGAACGAAGCCATGCTGGCAGCGGTAGCTGCCTACCACGCACCGGTAGTGAGAGGAAATTCAATAAAAATCAAATATGTAACCCAGCTGCCGATTCCGGTGCCATCTTTCGCTTTTTTCACCAATTATCCGGACGATATCAAGACCCCGTACCGGAATTACCTCGAAAACCAGCTCAGATTGAAGTTTAACTTCAAAGGGGTGCCGATCAGGATCTTTTTTAGAAAGAAATAAAAAATATGTGTTAAAATTTGAAAAATAAATCTGGATTACTATCTTTGCCGCCATTAAAAACTCAAAAAAACAAGTACAAATGAAAAAAGTATTCGCAATCTTAGCAGTAGCCGGCTTCATGGCTGCTTGTAACTCTGGTGAAAATGCAGCTCCTGCAGCTGATACCACTGCAACTGCAGTTGACACAACTAAAGCTGCTATGGACACTACAGCCGTAGCTGACACTACCAAAGTTGCAGCTGATACTACTAAAAAGTAATACGTAATTCAAGTATTTGGTTACTGAATATTACTTCTTGCAAGAAGGTCCTCCCGGTTTACCGGGAGGATTTTTTTTGTGCCAGTTTGTACCAAAATGACCATTTAGGGGCCGATGGCATCAATATTGACTTATTTTTACCGACTGATCTAAGCGCAGGGCTGTAGTGGCTATGTGACATTTTGACCCAAGAAAAAAAGTATGACGAAAGATAAAATGTTTTTCCGGTCGGACGAGGATACGGATTTCATGCCGATCATCCCGATCAATGAGAATGATAGTGAGCAGGACAAGGATATGGTGATTCCCGATAGTTTACCCATTCTGCCATTGCGTAATACGGTACTTTTTCCCGGTGTGGTACTGCCGATCACGGTAGGACGGGATAAGAGCATCAAGGCGGTGAATGATGCCTATAAACTGGATAAACTGATTGGCGTAGTGGCGCAGAAAGATGCCAATGTGGAGGAGCCAGCCCCGGCCGACTTGTGTAGAATAGGTACGGTGGCGCGGATCGTGAAACTGATCAAAATGCCTGATGGGGGTACTACCATCATCATCCAGGGAAAAAAGCGGTTTGAATTGCTGGATATGACCAGTGAGGACCCGTATTTCAAAGCAGCGATCCGGACTTTGGCCGATGATGAAGTGCCGGAGAACGAGAATTTTAATGCCTATGTCAGCAGTATCAAAGACCTGGCAACGCAGATCATCCAGTTATCGCCCAACCTGCCTACGGAAGCTTCCATCATTTTAAAGAATATAGAGAACCCCGCGTTCCTGATCAATTTTGTGAGCAGTAACCTGAACAGTGATCTTACAGAAAAACAATCCTTACTTGAGATCAATGATGTACACCAGCGGGCCGAAAGATTGGTGTTTATTCTGCAGCGCGACCTGCAGTTTGCCGAGCTGAAAGATAAGGTTACCAATAAAACAAGAACGGAGATCGATAAACAGCAGCGTGATTACTTTCTGCAGCAGCAGCTGAAGAGTATCAAAGATGAGCTGGGTGGCGATACCAATGAGCGTGAGATTAATGAAATGAAGAAAAAAGCCGAGGGTAAAAAATGGCCCGAAGCTGCTAAAAATCTTTTCAAAAACGGGATCGAGAAACTGGAAAGGATGCATCCTACCACGCCGGATTATTCGGTGGTGTATAATCACCTTGACCTGATGCTGGATCTTCCCTGGGAAGATTATACATCGGACAACTACGATCTGAAGAACGCTAAAAAAGTGTTGGATACCGATCATTACGGCATGGCTAAGATCAAGAGCCGTATCCTCGAATACCTGGCCGTATTAAAGCTGAAAGGCGATATGCGTAGTCCGATTCTTTGTTTTCTCGGACCTCCCGGTATCGGTAAAACATCACTGGGACGTTCCATCGCGCATGCCATCGGCAGAAAATATGTGCGGGTGAGCCTGGGTGGATTGCATGATGAGAGTGAGATCCGTGGACACCGCAAAACCTATATCGGTGCCATGCCGGGCCGCATCATCCAGAATATCCGGAAATGCAAATCATCGAACCCGGTGATGATCCTGGATGAGATCGATAAAATTGGCAGTGATATGCGCGGCGATCCTTCTTCTGCTTTGCTGGAAGTATTGGATCCCGAACAGAACCATACTTTTTACGATAACTACCTGGAGCTGGAGTATGACCTGAGTAAAGTGCTCTTCATTGCTACCGCCAATAACCTCCAGAACATACAACCCGCCCTGCGCGACAGGCTGGAAATTATTGACCTGAGTGGCTATGCGGTAGAAGAAAAAGTAGAGATCGCCAAACGCCACCTGCTGCCCAAACAGAAAGAGGCACATGGATTGGCCAAAGTGAATTTTAAGATCAGTGATAAAGTACTCGAAAAGATCATTGAACAATATACCCGCGAAAGTGGTGTGCGTGAGTTAGACCGGCAACTGGCCAGCATCATGCGCTACCAGGCCAAGGAACTGGCGATGAAGAACAAAGTGAAATCAACGGTTACTGCACAGGATGTAGAAAAGATCCTGGGGCAGTCCAGATACAGTAACGAGATCTATAAAACGGCCAATATGCCGGGTGTGGCCGTTGGGCTTGCCTGGACCTATGTTGGGGGCGATATTTTATTCATTGAAACCATACTGGGCGATGGTAAAGGAGAGCTGAAACTGACGGGTAACCTGGGTAATGTAATGAAGGAAAGCGCCACTACGGCACTCAGTTACCTGCAGGCCAATGCCAAAAAACTGGGTGTGGATCCGGAACTTTTCTCGAAGAAAAATATCCATGTGCATGTGCCGGAAGGGGCTGTGCCGAAAGATGGTCCGAGTGCGGGTATCACCATGTTAACTTCCCTCACTTCAGCTTTCACCGGCAGGAAAGTGAAACCTTTTCTGGCCATGACAGGAGAGATCACTTTACGTGGACAGGTGTTGCCGGTGGGGGGGATCAAGGAAAAGATCCTGGCTGCCAAGCGGGCGGGCTTAAAAGAGATCATTCTCTGCTGGCAGAACGAAAAAGATGTAAATGAAATTGAAAGCAGCTTTATCAAAGGTGTTCAGTTTCATTATGTAAAAACCATGCAGCAGGTAATAGACCTGGCCCTGGTATAAAAAAGACGTTTTTTGCGAAAACCAAATGCAGGATCATTTGTAATAAGAACAACGGCATCCCTTCATGTTGCCGGTTTTTAGGATACTATATCCCCCAACAAGTGGGGGATTTTTTTTGCCTCTCGGAAACAGGCATCTTGCCTTAGATTTACAGAGAATTCAGCCCATGCGTTTTTACCTCACATTATTGGCAACCATCGGTATACAATGGCTTTCCGGGCAAACACTGGGAGGGAATGCTGTTTTCCATTTTTTGTCGCAACCCAATACGGCGCAGGTGGCTGCGCTGGGTGGGTATAATATTTCGGCCATCAGTAAGGATGTGGGCATGTCGTTTCAGAACCCCGCATTATTGCGCCAGGGCATGCACCAGCAGCTCAATGCCTCTTTTCATTCCTTTCTGGCCGGGATCCGGAATTACAGTTTTACCGGTGCCTGGCAACTGGCAGAAGCCAAAACCACCCTTGCGGCTGGTACCAATTATTTTGATTATGGAACGATTACCCAAACCGATGCCTCGGGCATGATTCTGGGTAGCTTCAGACCGGTGGATTATGTAGTGCAGGTAATGGCCAGCCGACGGTACAAGGATTATTTCCGGTACGGATTGACGATGAAATATATCCATTCCAATTATGGGCAATACCGTTCTTCGGGATTGGCATTTGATGTAGGGGTGAGTTATTACGATTCGCTGAATCAACTGCAGGTAAGTCTGGTGGCAAAAAATATGGGCACACAGGTAAAGACCTACGACGGCAGCAACCGCAAAGAAGAACTTCCCTTTGATCTGCAGGCAGGGGTTACCAAACGCTTAGCCAACGCACCGTTACAGTTTTCTGTAACGGCCCATCATTTGCAGCAACTGAATGGCTATTACAACGATACCAGCTTCCGCGCATCGGAAGGGGAGATTGGGTATGCGGCCAACAGTACTTTACAGAAAATATTTTCGCACCTGGTTTTTTCTGCACAGGTATTCCTGCACGAAAAACTGGAACTGGATGCAGGCATTAATTTTCAACGGCGGCAGGATCTGAATGCCTATAACCTCTCCAGTGGATTAAACGGATTTACCTTCGGTACGGGTATTTTTCTTAGACGCGTGCATATCCGTTATGCAACCGGATTGTACCAGCGCAATCTCTTTCACCAGTTTTCGATCAACCTGAACTGGAACGGTCGTGATATGTAGGATCGTTTATTCCACTGCCAGGTGCAGGTAAATAAAAGTAGAATCGTTCCGACAGGGTTTTCTGTTACCGGGATCCTGGCTGATGGCCAGGGTTATATTTTCTTCACCCTTATAAGCAGGCCTGGATTGGTAGTGGTAAATATAGGAGAACTGGTCTGATTCATTTTCCAGCTGGCTGATGGTATAATTGGTTCCTTTCTCCAGCAAACTAGCCCATTCTCCTTCATCACCATAGGGTGCCAGAGACAGCCAGAAATCTGCCCCTGCCATGATCGTTTTATCGATCCTGATCTCTGCGGGCATTTCCCTTTCCGAAATATCCTTACGGCAGGAAGCTGCTACCAGCAGGAACACAAACAGGGTTAGGAAGCGGTAGTAATTCTTTTTCATCTGCATGAACTTATATGCAGTAGAAGATACCTGGGTTAGCCGTTTTGTTGCCCGCTCCTAAAAAACCGTGCCTTAGTGCCTTGGTATGAGCATACCCACACCAAGGCCTTTAGATTATAAATAGTTCTTTGATAGTTGGAATAGCAGCAAAAGGATATAAATTTTGTGGAAGGAAAGTGGGGTGAACTTTACGAAGGCAAAGGCTCAAGACCTACTTTGTGT
>SCVK01000348.1 GCA_004297075.1 Chitinophagaceae bacterium | reverse complement strand
GGCGGCAGAAGAAAAGGGTCAATTAAAAGCCATTACAGTAGAAGGAATACAAACACGTCCCAGAACAATGACCGCATGGAGAGACGATAACAGCCCCAATCTATTTACCGCCACCGTAGGCGATGGCAAAGGACTGAAAATTGTAATGAAATGCCAGAATTGTACGGTGGACTTTAAATAACCCCATTTGAATATCGAATATCGAACAGGGAACGCCGAACACCGAAGTATCACTCCGATCAACATTCAACATTTCCCGCTAGGGCGGGATTCGATATTCGATATTCCCACGATCTCACACAGCCGATTTTCTCATGTTGTACCTATCGGTGACCATGCCCCGTTTTTACGGGGCATTTTTTGGGTGAGTAGTGAGTGGTCAGTAGGGAGTTTAGAACGGTAGCCACTCACCCCTGACTACTGACTACTCACCACTGACGATTCACGACTCACGAATTTTATGTAATTTTCCTCCATGACAGAGCTCTATACCTTTATCTGGATCGTTGTTACACTGCTCCTGATCGGTTTTTTTGCCGGTTATGAGATCGCTTTTGTATCGGCCAACCGGTTAAGTATTGAACTGAAGAAAAAGCAGGGCAAGAAAAGCGGCATCATCCTGTCTAATTTCATGGAACATCCGGCCCGTTTTATCGGTACCTGCCTGATCGGTTTAAATATCTTTCTCGTTATATATGGATTGCTGGTACATGAGCTGATGTCGAAAACCATCTGGACCGCCCTCTGGACCCAGCTGCATTTCCAGAATGAATATGTAAAACTGGGTTTTGATACCCTCATGTCATCGCTGGTGGTACTGGTGTTTGGAGAGTTCATACCCAAGGCTGTTTTCCGGGCCAGGGGAGATACACTGTTGAGTTTTTTTGCCAGGGTGGCCAATTTCTTTCATGGCCTTTTTCTGCCACTCACCAATTTTTTTGTAGATGTATCGCAATGGATCCTCAAATACATGTTCAATGTACGGGTGAACGACCGGAGCGATGCTTTTACCAAAGTGGATCTTGAGCATTTTTTTCAGCAAACCAAAGAGCAGGATGAGGAAAGCCAGGAACTGAATACCGAACTGTTCGAGAACGCGTTGAGTTTACCGATGGTAAAGATCAGGCAGTGCCTGGTACCGCGTACCGAGATAGAAGCGATTGACATCAATACCTCGGTGGAAGAAGCCAAGAAAACCTTTATCAGCACACAGTTGAGTAAACTGGTGGTGTATGATGATAATATTGACTCGATACTCGGCTATATACACCAGCTGGACCTGTTCAAAAAACCTGCCACCATCCGCGAAGTACTGCATCCCATTATGGCGGTACCGGAGAGTATGAGTGCTACGGACCTGATCAGTAAGTTTACCAAAGACAGAAAAAGTATTGCCTGGGTGGTAGATGAGTTTGGTGGCACCGCAGGTATTGTAACCATGGAAGATGTGCTGGAAGAAATTTTTGGAGAGATCCAGGATGAGTATGATACCGAAGAACTGGTAGAGAAACAATTGGCCGAAGATGAGTTTATTTTAAGCGGCCGCATGGAACTCGATTACCTGAATGAGAAATACGATATGAAATTCCCCGCCAGCGATTCTGAAACTCTGAGCGGCTATATCATTAATGAACACGAGACCATCCCCAAACAGAAAGAAACCATCATTATCGGCGATTACCGTTTCGATATCCTGAATGTGAGCGATACGCGGATCGAATCCGTAAAAATGAAGATCCTCCGCTAACCGCCTCTGCCCAGCCAGATCTGTGGCGAAAACCATACAATGAAAAAAGCCTATCTCTCCATCGGTTACCAGAGCAGGCAAAAGCTTGCAGCCGAAATAACAGCTATCAGAGAATTGTTATCTGCCCACCAGATAGAACTCTTTGTTTTTGTAGACCAGTACCAATTTGCTCCGGAAGAAGAACAGTCAATGATGCAACAGGCTTTCCGGGATATTTCCGGCTCAGACCTGCTGCTGGCCGAAGTATCTGAAAAAGCCATCGGGGTGGGTATTGAGATCGGGTATGCCGCTGCCCTGGGCAAACCCATCATTTACCTCCGCCATGCCCTGGCCGAACATTCTACCACCGCTGCCGGAACTGCCGGATATTCGCTGATATATGCCCATACAAGCGAAATAGCCGGTTTGCTGGAGCCTGTTTTGGCAAAACTGGGGAACTTATAAGGAACCGCGGCAGCAAAAGCATCCCTAAAACCTGATACCCGCCGTCCTCCCCCCTCTCCCAAAACCCCTGTTTTTTATGTGCTCCATACCCGTAACTTTGGCGGCTGACAACAGTCAAAGAACGCAATGGCAATATTTAACAGAAACCGGGGTTCAGAAAAAAGTGAGATGACTTTTATCGATCATCTCGAAGAATTAAGGGTCCATATCATCCGTTCCGTACTGGCTATTCTGGTAATGGCAGTCGTTATTTTTATTTACCGCAACTGGGTATTTGATAATGTGATCTACGGACCGCTGAATCCTGATTTTATCAGCTATCGTAAACTCTGCCAGTTCAGTCAATGGGCACATATGGGCGATGCACTCTGTATGCCTGCTGTAAAAGTGAACATGATCAGCAATACATTCGGTGGCCAGTTCCTGAGCAGTATTTCCATGGCCCTGATCGGTGGTATTATTGCGGCTTTCCCTTTTATTTTCTGGGAGTTCTGGCGTTTTGTAAAACCTGCCCTAAAAGAAAAAGAACTGAAGAATACCCGTTTTGTTATCTTCTGGGTGAGTTTCTTTTTCTTCACCGGAGCCGCTTTCGGTTATTTTCTGCTGGGCCCGTTTACGTTTAACTTCCTCGGCGGTTTTCAGCTGGGTACACAGGGTTTTATCACCACCATGCCTACGCTGGCAGATTATATAGACAATCTTACCAATATTATACTGGGTTGCGGACTGGCATTTGAATTACCGGTTCTCGCCTTCATTCTTACCAAAATCGGTCTGATTACACCGGCTTTCCTCCGTCAGACAAGAAAATACGCGCTGGTAGTGATCCTGATCCTGGCTGCCTTTATTACCCCCAGTCCCGACTGGATGAGCCAGATGATCGTCTTCATTCCCTTATGGTTACTTTATGAGCTGAGTATCCTTGTTTCTGCCCGCGCCAAGAGGGAGCAGGATAAGATGGAAGATGAGGAGTGGGATTGATGATGTAGTTAGGAGTTAAGAGTCTGGAGTTAGGAGTCAGTAATGCCCTACTCCAGACTCCTAACTCCAGACTCCAGACTATCCTTCCCCCATTCGTACTTTTTTTCAAGCCCTTTACAACCAATCTGTTAACTTAGTCACCCTAATTCACAAACATGCATTTCGTATTCGACCCCTCCAAACCCATTGCCATTGGTTGCGACCATGCGGGGTTTGCTTACAAAACGGCCCTTGTTAACTGGTTAACCAATAAAGGCTTCCAGGTAAAAGATTTTGGTACTTTTTCAGAAGATTCTGTTGATTACCCCGATTTTGCACACCCTGCTGCCTCCAGCGTAGAGCAAGGTGAGTGCTCGTTTGGTATCCTGCTCTGCGGAAGTGCCAACGGCGTGGCCATCAGTGCCAATAAACACCAGCAGATCCGTGCCGGTCTTTGCTGGCAGAACGATGTGGCGGTACTGGTTCGTAAACACAACGATGCCAATATGATCTGTATCCCGGCCCGCTTTGTATCGCTGGCGCTGGCAGAACAGATGCTGGAAATATTCATGACCACCGAATTTGAAGGTGGCCGCCACGCTACCCGCGTGGGTAAAATTGCTTGCTCTTAACTCAAAACTATACTCAACAACGATGAAAAAACTACTATTGCTCTGCCTGCCATTTGCCGCTACTCTCGCAATGGCACAGAAAGGGGATGATGCTTCGGCCAAATATGCGGCATTGATCACCCAACAGGGATTAAAAGAAAAACTGACCATCCTGGCCAGTGATGAAATGGAAGGCCGTGAAACAGCTTCTCCCGGTCAGCGGAAAGCAGCTGCTTACATAGAAGATTTTTTTAAAAAGCTGGGCCTGAAACCCGGTAACGGCGATAGCTACCAGCAATTATACCCTGTTTACCAGGAGGTACTTAACGAAAAGAATTTACGCGTGAATGGCAGATCCTTTGAGTGGGATAAGGATTTCATATTCAGCATGCAAACCGTCTCTACCGGTACCTTGACCTATAACGGTGTGGTATTTGCCGGCTATGGTATGGTAGATTCTGCTACCAAAGTAAACGATTATGCAGGTCTGGATGTAAAAGGCAAACTGGTGCTGGTACTCGATGGCGGCACTACGGCAGCCCCGGCCGGTGGTGGACGTGGTTTTGGCGGACCCGCCATGGCTAAAATGAATGCTGCCCGCAGAAACGGCGCAGCAGGTATATTGATCATTTCTGCTGATTTCCCACGGGCTAATCCTACTTCCGTAAAGGGACGTATGAGCATCACTTTGCCAACGGCTTCAGCCAATGCCAGCAATTTCCTGGTAGCTACCGTTTCTGAAGAAGTGGCTTCTGCTTTACTTGGAAGAACGGCCCGGATTTCTCAGGCTGATCTGAAAACAACTGCCAAAGGAAACTATGTTTCCGAAGTAGTGATCCATACGGCTAAAAAAGTAGAGACGCTGGAAAGCAGCAATGTGATCGGTATTTTACCCGGAACCGATAAAAAAGCAGAATATGTATTCCTGACCGGGCATTACGACCACCTGGGCAAACAGGGTAATACCATTTACTACGGTGCAGATGATGATGGTTCCGGAACCGTTGGCGTAATGCAGATGGCCGAAGCTTTTGCAGCTGCTGCCAAAAAAGGCGATAAACCCCGCAGAACCATGATCTTCATGACCGTTAGTGGCGAAGAGAAAGGTTTATTGGGCTCTGCCTACTATGCCGATCATCCCACAGTAGATATGACCAAAGTGTCTGTTGATCTGAACACAGATATGATTGGCCGCGGTGATGCTTCGCGTAAAGGAGATACCCTGAATTATATTTATGTGATCGGTCATGATAAATTAAGTTCTGACCTGGCACCAATCAATGAAAGCGTAAATAAGCAATACGTGAATATTGCACTGGATTATAAATATGATGATCCCAATGATCAGAACAGGATCTACTACCGCAGCGACCATTATAACTTTGCCAAAAAAGGCGTTCCCATCCTGTTCTTCTACGATGGAATGCTGGGTGCAGATTATCACAGACCTACCGATACAGTAGACAAGATCCAGTTCGGTATCATGGAACAACGAACCAAACTGGTGTTTCACACTGCCTGGGTAATTGCCAACCGCGACGAAATGCTGAAAAGAGATATCCCCTTAACCATGCCGGCGAGATAAATATCTGCCGTCAACATAGCCTAATAAAGAAGCCGCATCAGATTGATGCGGCTTCTTTATGGATACAATAGCGTTACTGAGAATATGCTGGTTCCGGAAAACGCAGTTAGTTATTTCGCTCTTTTCAATAACATCAGGATCTCGCCCTGGGGTTGTTTAACGGTGATGCGGAGTTTGTCTTCCTGGAAATCGGCTTTCAGTATATCTTCCTTTTTATTTTTATCGATGGTGGTAATCAGCGAGTTCTGCTCATCCACCGTATAAGTAGCTTCTTCCTCCTGTGCCGAACCTGCACCCATTTTAGCCGTTCCATCTGCATTAAAAACAAAACCCATTGTAGCGAACATGGCCATCTGCGATTTCATGGTAGTGGTAATGGTGGCCAGCTGCGATTGATCGGGGATCTGGCTCTTCATCATTTCGCCGATAGCGAGTGAATCTTTATCAATGCTATAGTAAAACAGGCCCGTCATCTCTACGGCAGAGATGGTCCATTTACCTACCACATTGGATTTGGTTACTTTGGTTTGTGCCTGAACCTGAGAGAAAAAGACAAAACATGATGCCAGCAGAATGATTTTTTTCATGAAAAAGTGAATTCGTGATTAATACAAGAAAGATAAGGAGGAAAGCGGTTGCAGCAAGAAGAGTGCTGTTGTTTATTTGTTATTGTCCTGGATCTGAGCTGGAAATCATTGTTCTGCGCCTTTGCGTCTTTGCGAGATAATATGCACGCAAAGGCGCAGTTAAGTGCTGAAGAATCTCATTTCCCCTCTTTCTCTCTTGTCCTTCTTTTAGTGAAACCTTCCTCAGGTTCTGTTATTTTACTGATGGGCCGTATGTTCCAATAAGAGCCTAAAAAAGAAATACACCGTGCCTTTGTGAGCAAAAAATCGCTCACAAAGGCCTTTAGATTATAAATAGTTCTTTGATAGTTGGAATAGCAGCAAAAGGATATAAATTTTGTGGAAGGAAAGTGGGGTGAACTTTACGAAGGCAAAGGCTCAAGACCTACTTT
>SCVK01000347.1 GCA_004297075.1 Chitinophagaceae bacterium | reverse complement strand
GGTATAAATGAACAGGATCAGGAGCATAGGTAATCTGTTAGCGCTGGCGGGACTGGTTTTTTTGTTGTTCCTCTTCGTGTTTGCCGGGCAGTTGTCTGTTCCCGCCTGGTTGCAGGTGGTGGGTCGCATGCATCCGCTGTTACTGCATTTCCCCATTGTATTGGTATTGATCTCATTGTTGCCTTACTGGATTCCGCAGGAAGCAGCGATGGAAAAAACATGGGAACTCATTCGGTTAGCTGCTGCGCTTTCTGCATTGGCCAGTGCTATCATGGGCATCTTTTTATCTGTTGAACAGGGTACGGAGGGTACAAGTTTACAGTATCATAAATGGTCAGGCACTGCTTTGGCACTGATTGCCTGGGCCCTGTATAGTTTTCATGCGCAACTGATGGCTGCCAAAGCTTCTTTGTCGAAAGGCACTTCTGTAGTGGCTGCCTGCCTGTTGTTGGTAACCGGCCATCTTGGTGCAAACCTCACCCATGGCGAAAACTTTCTGAGTGGTCCCATTTTTGGCTCAACCAAAAAGATCATTGATCCGGAACAGGCGGTTATTTTTCCGGATCTCGTTTATACAGTGCTCGAAGAAAAATGTGGCGGCTGTCACCAGGCAGGTAACCAGAAAGGAGGTTTGTCGCTGGTAGATAGTATTGCTATCATGAAAGGGGGAAAAACTGCCAAGGCCCTGGTATTGGGCGATCTGGAGAAAAGCCTGTTGATCTCGCGTTTGCACTTACCGCTCTCCGACAAAAAACACATGCCACTCGCCAGCAAGCCACAGCTAACGCCCGAAGAGTTGGAGCTGTTACAGGCATGGGTTAAAGCAGGTGCGCCTTTTACACAAAAACTGCGTGAAAGAAATAGTAACGATAGCCTTCGCCTGGCGGCGGATGCCTATATCCATTCGCGGCAGGAAGTATCGGATGAACCTGTGTATGATTTTGCGGAAGCTGATCCGGCCACTATTCAAAAACTATCTGATAATTACCGGGTCATTAAACCACTCGGTAAAAACTCCCCCGCACTATCGGTATCCTTTTTTGGAAAAGCCATGTTTACAGCTGACAGGCTGAAAGAACTGGAGCCACTCAAAAAACAGATCATTCATCTCAACCTTGCCAAAATGCCGGTAACGGATGAACTGTTGTCATTCATCAGCGGTTTTCCCAACCTCGAAAGGCTGAACCTGAATTATACCGATATCACCGATGCAGGAATGAAACAACTGGCGCGGATGAAACAGTTGATGGCCGTATCACTGTCTGGCACTGCAGTAGATGCTGATGGACTTCTCACAGTAGGAGCCAATCCGCATCTGAAAGAAGTGTATGTATGGGATAGCCGGATCGCTGCCAACGCACTCACTGCCGTGAAACAAAAATATCCGCAACTGCTCATTGAAACGGGTTTCCAGGGGGCAGATACAACGATCGTTACCTTGAACAAACCATTGATCAAAACAACAGAAGGCTTTTTTAAGGATACCGGTAAGATCGTTCTTTCACATGTGATCAAAGGCGCAGAACTGCGATATACGCTGGATGGGCTGGCTCCGGATAGTAGTAGCAGTCTGGTATACAAAACGCCCATCAGCATCACAAAGAATACAACGCTGCAGGTAAAAGCTTTCAAAAAAGGCTGGATTTCCAGCGAAGTAGTAAAAGCTTCTTTTCTGAAGGCAGGATTGCCCATTACTAACACCACTTTGCTGCAACCTGCTGATGCGAAATATAATATGGGAGGGGGAAAGATCCTGTCTGACCTGGATCTGGGCGATCAGTCAGACTTCAGTTCCAAATGGCTTGGCTTCCAGAAAAACAAAGCGTCAGTGGTATTTGATATGGGTGCATCTGTACAACTCGAAGAAGTGCTGATCAATTCGCTGCATAATACTGCAGCACATGTTTTTCCACCGGTAGTGCTGCGGGTATGGGGCAGCAGCGACCAGCAGCACTGGCGCTTGCTTACTACCCACCAACCCAAACCGCCCGCGAAAATTGAACCGGCAACCGCTTATCTCTACCAGCTTCCCTTTTCTTCCACTAACGCACGGTATATTAAACTGGAAGCTGAACCTGTACCCCAACTTCCGTTATGGCATCCGGCCAAAGGAAAACCAGGTTGGTTTTTTATGAGTGAAGTGATCTTTCACTGATAACGCAAGAGAAGAGAACAAGCACTATGCTATATAAACCACATTGATATGAAACAGATCCTGTCTCTCGCTGTGTATTTTATTTTACTGTTGTTATCTCTTCCGGTAACTGCCCAGCAAACCAGGCCCAATATTCTGGTGATCTTCTCAGACGATCATGCTGATCAAACCATCAGCGCCTATGGCAGTCGTTTAATGCAGACCCCGAATATAGACCGCATTGCCCGCGAAGGGGCCATTCTGCGTAATGTATTTGTGACCAACTCTCTTTGTGCACCAAGCAGGGCTGTATTGCTGACGGGTAAGTACAGTCATCTGAATGGTTTAAAAGATAATGATGTAAAACGCAGTTTTGATGGCAGTCAGCAACAGGTACAAAAATTATTAGCCGCCCGGCAATACCAAACTGCGTGGATCGGCAAATGGCATTTGCAGACCTTACCGCAGGGTTTTGATTTCTGGCGCATTTTACCTGATCAGGGACATTATTACCAGCCCGATTTTATCAATATGCCCAATGATACGATCCGGTACAAAGGTTATGTTACCAATCTCATCAGTGAGTTTTCCCTTAACTGGCTGAACCAGCGCGATACGACCCGGCCTTTTTTCCTGGTAGTGGGCCAAAAAGCCACACACCGCTCCTGGCTGCCGGATATACCTGACCTGGGGGCGTTTGATGCTACTGATTTTCCGGAGCCGGCAACTTTCCATGACAATTATGAAGGCAGAACAGCGGCACAGAAACAGGACATGCTGATCAGGAGAACAATGTCTGTGAAAAATGACCTGAAAGTGCGTCCCGATTATGATGCGAGGAACCAGTTCGGCAGATTCGATCCCGAACAACTGGCGGCGTTTAAAAAATACTACGATGGCATCGCTCTGCAATACGATGCCGTAAAGAACGATAGCGCCCGGCTGGAGAGCTGGAAATTTCAGCGGTACCTGAAAGATTATCTCGCAACAGCAAAGTCGCTCGACAGAAATATCGGCCGCATACTGCAATATCTTGATGTAACCGGGCTGGCCAAAAATACCGTAGTGATCTATGCCTCTGACCAGGGCTTTTATATGGGCGAACATGGCTGGTTCGATAAACGGTTCATGTATGAAGAAAGTCTGCGTACGCCTTTTGTGATGCGTTATCCGGGTCAGATTGCACCTGGTACATCCGTAGACAAGATGGTGGTGAATATCGATTTTGCCCCAACGATACTCAACATCGCAGGCATCAAAACACCGGTGGATATGCAGGGAAAAAGTTTTCTGCCCCTGCTCACCAGACCCGGAGAACAAACGGCATGGCGTAATACCATATACTATCATTATTATGAATATCCCGAACCGCACCGGGTGGCGCCTCATTTCGGTATCCGTACCGCTACCCACAAACTCATCCGCTTTTATGGTCAGGATGCCAACTGGGAGTTGTTTGATCTGACAGCCGATCCGGCCGAACTGAAAAATGTATACGGACAAAAAGGATATGAACGATTAACGCGGCAGCTACAGGCCGAACTGCGTGTGCAGATAGCACATTACCGGGATACAGAAGCGGCGGCTATTCTAGCCAAAGAAACAACACCCGGGCACTGAACATTATTCAATGGAGAATCGACTCATACGGGGGAAGTGCTGTGGCTTTTGTCTATCACCTGATTGCTGAAAATAACAGACCCATTGGTTCCTTACCAGCGGGTAGATCAGCAGAAACATGCCACTCATCAGGGTAATACCCGATATTAAAAACAGGATGAAGAAAGGCCGTAGTTGTAGCATCATGGTCTGAAACGGCACGGGGTCAGTTTGCATCTGCCAGTTGGCTTTTAGGAGGCCGGCTCCGATCAGGCTCAGCCAGAATACCAGCAGCGAAATGTTTGACAGCCAGAAACCCCTGTTGAATAGTTTCTTAAAAGGCTCGAAGGACTGGCAGGTATCAGACAGTATATCAAAAGCAATGGCAAGCAGGATAAAACTGTTGATACCAATGGTGGCACCCATGGTATGCGCCACCGTAATATGCGTGCCATGCGTGTACACATTGATGCCGGGAATAGACATGAAGATCGCCAGTACGAGGGTTAAGAACACCCATACATCTGCCGCAGCGAGAAAACGGTAACTTAGCCTGAAGAAATGCTTTTTAGCTTCCGTAAGCGAAACCTTCCATAAATAAATGATCCTGCCCAGGATAAATAATTCTGTCATACTTACCGCGTAACTGATATGTTTTACATAGGCATGGGTGGGCAAAGTGTAAATATGATGTCCCCAGTTGAACATCAGGTTAAACAATCCGGTGAAGTACAAAACAAATGCAATAGTGGAGAAACTGTATTTTTTATGCTGGTTGATCTTGTCCATCAGAAAAATACTGCTGCCATAGAGCAGCATGTTCCAGGAACCCACCATCGATCCATAAGATTTCCATTGAATGGTCATATCCTTTACTACATGCATCCTGAAGTAGGGAAATACCCATAAATAGGATTCAAGAAAGGTAAAGAGGAAGAAGACAATACCTGTTAGCCACATCCACACATATACCGGCTGTTGCCGCAGGCTACCCACTGTTTTCAGGAAATTAAAAAGGAATAAAAGCCAACCCACCACAATTGGTAAAGCCAACAGGGGATGAAATTCCCAATATTCCCTTCCCCCAAAAATACCTGCGCAGTAAGAAACCAGTATCAGGATTACAGTAATACCAAAAAGCAGGAACTGGATCCTGAACAGCAGGCACGAATATATTTTTTTACCGGTGTGCTGCTGCAGGTAACTCATCACTGCACCCATGGCGCCGAAAATGATCCAGAATACCACAGAGGATACATGCAGGGGCCTGACTTTTTCAAAGGAAAGATACTGTTTAAGAAATCCGGGTACCAGGTATTGCAGTCCGCCGGTAACACCCCATACCATACCGCTGGCAAGTAATAACAGGCCAGATAGGCAAAATAATTTGGCGGTCGATAATCGTTTACTGTTCAATGGTTCCATTTGTATGAATCGTAAAACTTCTCGGGTCGGCTGTACCCGATGCATCTATATTTTGTAAGTAAGCCACCAGTGCCTCCATCTCTTCCGCACTAAGCTGAAAGTTGGGCATGGTAACTGTGCCACCTGCTAAAAACGCTTTGATATACGCAGGACCTTTGCGGGAATAGGTATTGGTCAGGTCCGGACCAAGGTATCCTCCCAAACCATATACCTGGTGGCATCCGGTGCAGTTATACTGTTGCCAAACAAGTTTACCCTTGCTGCTCAATGCAGTAACTGCCGGTTTTTTGGGGGGCTGGGTTGAGTATAAAGTAATGGAATACAGGAGAAAACCAATAGCGAGCAACACCAACGTCAGCAGCCTGGACCTGTCTGTAACCATAGGATTAAATAATTGAGGACAAAACTATCCTTAATTATTATATTTGCCAATATTTCCCGCATGAAAAAAGCGAATGATAAAACAGCAGCTGAATCAGTCACCATTAAAACGGAAGTGGTATGCCCCAACGATACCAACCCGATGGGGATACTACAGGGTGGCAGATTGGTAGAATGGATGGACATTGCTGCAGCTGTTTGTGCGCAAACCCATGCTGATCGGATCTGTGTTACCGCCTCCATCAATGAAGTGGCTTTTAAAGCGGCGGCGTATAGCGGAGATATCATTACCATCCGGGCCACCATTACCAGGGCCTTTAACAGCTCTATGGAAATTCTGGTAGAAGCGCATGCGCGTAAAGTGCTGAAAGCAAAAAAATACCTGATCAGTAAAGCGTATTTCACTTTTGTGGCCCTGGATAAAAAGGGAAAAGTAACAAAAGTGATCAGTATGAAACCTGTAACTGCATCAGAAAAAGAGGAATACGAAGGGGCTTTGATACGGAGAGAAACAGCCGCCGCGCGAAAGCTCTCAACGAAACCTGTATTGGCATGAAAAAAAGAACAGTAGACATTTTAGCCCCCGTGGGCTCTTTCGATAGTTTGCAGGCAGCGATCAATGCCGGGGCCGACGCCATTTATTTTGGTGTGGAACAATTGAATATGCGCAGCCGCTCGGCCAATGTGTTTTCAGTAACAGATATCAAAAAAATCAGCCAGGCCTGTAAAGCTGCCGGTATCAAAGCCTATCTAACACTGAACACGGTCATGTACGATCACGACAGGCAGTTGCTGCGGAGCCTGATCAAAGAAGCGAAAAAGCAAAACATTGATGCCGTGATTGCGGCCGACTTTGCCGTGATCGGCTACTGCCGGGAGTTGGAAATGCCTTTGCATATTTCTACACAGGCCAATATCACGAACATCGAATCCGTACAATTCTTTGCTGCTTTTGCAGATGTGATCGTATTAGCGAGAGAATTAACGCTGAAACAGGTAGCACAGATCGTTGCCGACATCAAACGAAAAAACATTACGGGCCCTTCGGGCGAGTTGGTGAGGATCGAAATTTTTGTTCACGGGGCTTTGTGTATGGCCGTATCAGGCAAATGTTACCTCAGCCTGCACCAGCAGAATGCTTCCGCCAACCGTGGTGCCTGCACGCAGAACTGCCGCCGTTCTTACCTGGTAAAAGATGCCGACAGCGGTGATGAACTGTTGGTAGAGAATGAATATATTATGTCGCCGAAAGACCTTTGTACCATTGACATACTTGACGAAGTGATCCAGGCTGGTGTATCTGTATTGAAAATAGAAGGTCGCCCCAAGGGTGCCGATTATGTACACACTGTTACCCAATGTTACCGGGAAGCAGCTGATGCCGTAGCGGAAGGCAGTTTTACCGCCGAAAAAATCGCCAGCTGGAAAACAGCATTGGAGAAAGTGTATAACCGGGGTTTCTGGCAAGGCTATTACCTGGGCCGCCAAACAGGCGAATGGGCCACACAATCCGGCTCGGCCGCCACAGAGAAAAAAATCTATATCGGGAAAGGCAGCCGCTACTATCCGCAAAAAAAAGTGGGAGAGTTTACGATTGAGTCTGGCAGTATACAGATAGGAGATACCTTACTCATCACAGGCCCGCTTTGCGGCATGGTAAAAGAAAAACTGGAAACACTGTATGTAAATGGTGCGCAGGCTCTTACAGCAGATAAAGGAGACAGGATCACGCTTCTTTTTCCCTTAAAAGTAACCCCAGCAGATAAACTGTATAAAATTGTAGACACAACACATGCCTAAGATCATTCATTACCGCAATAAATGCATCGGGTGTGGCGTGTGTTATGAACAGCAACCTTCGCTTTGGCGTATGTCGAGAAAAGATGGCAAAGCCATATTACTGCGAGGCATCAGCAAAAAGGGCATTTTTCAGTTAACCGTTCCCGGGGAGGTGATGGAACAGTCTGCAGCTGTAGCCAAAGCCTGCCCGGTAAATATTATCAAAATTGTATGAAAGATCCTATCAGCGATTTCATATTGCAACAGACCGCTGCGAGCATTTGTTGTATTGATACCAACTGTATGCCTTATTGTTTTAGTTGTTTTTATGCATACAATAGCAAAGAGCATTTATTGTATTATAAATCAGCTAAAGATACCTGCCATTCTATCCGGTTGAAGGATAAACTGCAAGTGGCGGGAACCATCTTGCCCGACAAACTGCAGAAAATGCTGGTAAAAGGGATACAGTTTGAAGGCGCATTAATATCCGAAGAAGATCCGCTTGCCCGGCATGCCGCTACACAGTATTACCTGAAGAACCCGATGGCAGTAGCCATACCCGGATTTATCTGGACCATCCGCATCGACAATATTAAAATGACGGATAGCAGTCTGGGTTTCGGGAAAAAAATCACCTGGAGCCGCCAGGCCTGTTAGCTTCTGGCAAAACGGAGCCGCCCGATTTATTCACTGCCGATTTTAGTAACAATTTAATTCTTACGCTGCCGAAATTGATTTTTGGTAAGCTTGATACCTGCTTATGCATTGATTACCCGATGGATAGAGCGTAAAACAGTATGTTGTGTATTGCCCGAAGATCTGATAAGCAGCATGGAAGTGCTGTAAAATGGAGGAAATATGTTGGATAAACAATTATTTTAATATATATTTAAGAGGCGTTTCACTTGTTTCACCTATTAAACTGAATCACTAGTGTAAAATGCATCTCCCGCTATCCGATCTTATTCTGAAAAATCCTGAGCAGATGATTGCGCTGATCAGTAAGGACGGCACCTTTCTGCATGTGAACGAACTGTTCTGTTCGGTTACGGGTTACGGGTCTGATGAACTGCTGGGGCAAAACCGGAAAATTCTCGCTTCCGGTTATCATGATCAATCTTTTTTCGATACTTTATGGCGCGCCAGCAATGCCGGCCATATCTGGAAGGGCGAGATCAAAAATAAACGCAAAGACGGCTCCTTATTCTGGATGGACACTACCATCATTCCATTATTTGACAGTGAGGGAAACCTGGTGCAGTCCTTATCTATCAGCATAGATATTACAGAAAAAAAAGACAGAGAAGAAAAACAGCAGTTGCAGGAATGGATCATCAATTCTACCGATGATGCGGTGCTGAGTAAAGACCTGAACGGAAAAATTATCAGTTGTAATCACGGCGCAGAAAAGCTGTTTGGTTATAGCAAGGAGGAACTGATCGGAAAAAGTATCACCCTATTGATTCCTCCGGATCTGATGGAAGAAGAAATCACGCTGGTACAGAATATCCTGTCTGGCAAAAGGGTGGATAACTATGAAACAGAAAGGATAACCAAAAGCGGAACGCGGATCCCCATAGCCATTTCTTTATCACCCGTAAAAGACATGGCCGGCAAACTGGTAGGTATTTCCAAAATTGCACAGGATATCAGTCTGCGTAAACGGGAAGAAAAAATACTGGCAGAAGCCTCCGAAAAATACCGGACCTACTTTGCAAAAAGTCCGATACCCATGTTTGTGGTAGAAATTCCCGGTTACCGTTACCTTGATGTAAACCAGGCAGCCATTGACAACTACGGGTATACAAGAGAAGAGTTTCTCAGGATGAGTGCGCCAGATATCCGCACTGAGAAAGAAAAAGAGCGATTTCTGAGTACAACACCAATCATCGATCCGCATAAAACGTTCAACCGGGGTATCTGGGAGCATATTAAAAAAGACGGCACACGCATTCGTGTAGGTATTAATGCCAGTGATATTGACTTTGAAGGCAAAACAGCCAGACTGATCATGAGTCTTGATATTACCAGCCAGAAAGAAGCAGAAGAGAAACTGCAGAAGAGTGAAGCGCGGTACCGGCAGACATTGGATTCCATGATGGAAGGGGTACAGATCATTGGATTTGATGGACGCCTTATTTATGTAAATGATAAACTGGCCAACCAGGCCAAATTTACCAAGGAACAGATGATCGGCCGTACATTACCCGAATTATATCCCGGTGTGGAACAGGCACCTATTTACCAGTCGTACCAGAAATGCCTGAAAGACCGCCAACCCCTGCATTTCGAAGAAAAATTCGATTTCCCCGACCAGACGGTTCAGACTTTTGAGATCAGTGTGCAACCCGTGCCCGAAGGCATTTTCGTACTTTCTGCAGACGTAACCATGAAAAGAGAGCTGGATGAGAAAGTAAGGTTACTGAACGAAGCCATTGCCAAAAGCGAGAAACGTTTCCGTGGAGTGATCGAAAGCAGTCATGAGATTTTTTTATTGATTGATGCGGATCTTAACACCATTTACCGTAGCCCGTCTTCTGCCAGAATTATTGGTTATATGGAAAAGGATACACCGGAGTACCGGCTGTCGAGGGTGCATCCGGAAGATGTTCCAGCGTATAACCAAAGCATGGAAAAAATAGTGCATACCCAGGGAATTCCGGTACCCATCAAGTTCCGGATGCGGCATTTTGAAGGGTATTATGTATGGCTCGAAGGGTTTCTGACCAACCTGTTGAACGATGATGCGGTACAGGCAATTGTGGCAAACCTCCAGGATATTACACAACGAAAAATAGCAGAACAATTATTGCAGAAAAGCGAAAGACTGTACCGCACCATCGCTTCCAATATACCGGGTTCAGCCATCTGTTTGCTGGATACGGAGCTCACCTATACTTTGGTGGAAGGGGATATGCTGGAAAAATTCGGTTACAGCAAAGGAGAGCTGCTTGGGAAAAAAGTAATGGATATTGTTACGCCCGACAGGGAGAAAAAGATCATGGGCGTTTTTCAAAAAGTGCTGCGTGGCGGCCAGGTAAGGATGGAAGATAGTATTGCGGGATACAATACCATCTCTTCTTATATACCGTTGAAAGATGAAACAGGCGAAGTGCATGGGGTGATGGTAATCATTATTGATGTAACAGAACTGAAGCAGGCACAAAAGGAGCTGGAAAAACTAAATATCTCGCTTGAGCATATTATTGAAGAAAGAACGGCCCAGCTGATTACGGCTAATAGAGAGCTGGAGGCTTTTTCTTATTCCGTATCACACGATCTGCGCGCTCCTTTACGGGGTATTGATGGCTGGAGCCTGGCTTTGCTGGAAGATTACGGAACACAACTCGATGAAAAAGCCAAACAGTATATCAACCGGGTAAGAACCGAGACACAGCGAATGGGGGAACTGATTGATGACCTGTTGAAATTGTCAAGGATAGCCCGTACAGAATTAAAGCCCGCAAAGGTAGATCTGTCGGAGATTACGGCAATTATTGTAGCACGTTTGCAGGAGGAAACTTCCGGGCGGCAAATTTATTTCAATATTACCCCCGGTTTAATGGTAAAGGGTGATGCCAGTCTGCTGGAGATTGCCCTCACCAACCTGCTCAGTAATGCCTGCAAATTTACTTCCAGAAAAGAAAGGGGTGAGATCGGATTCGGATTAACGGAATGTGAAGGGAAACCGGCTTTTTTTGTCAAAGACAACGGCGCTGGTTTTGACATGGCCACGGCCAAAAATCTGTTTGGTGCTTTTCAGCGAATGCACCGGCAGAGTGAGTTTCCGGGAACAGGTATCGGGCTGGCTATTGTAAAACGGATCATCAGTTTACACCAGGGTGATATCTGGGCAGAAGCCAGACCTGACGAGGGAGCTACTTTTTATTTCACCATAAAAGAAAAACCATGAATAGCAAATCCATTCTGTTGGTAGAAGATAATCCCAGCGATGCCGCATTGGCTATGCGGGCATTCGATAGAAACAAACTACTGAATCCGGTTATTCATGTAGAAGACGGCCAGGAAGCACTTGATTTTTTATTTGCTGAGCGAAAATATGCCCACCGGAATATAGAAGATCTGCCAGCCCTGATACTACTGGATCTGAAACTGCCATTGGTAGATGGACTGGAAGTGTTGCGAAGGGTGAGAGAGAACCCCACTACCCGGCGGGCACTGGTGGTGATTTTAACTACCTCCAAAGAAGAGCAGGATGTGGCAGCGAGTTACGATCTGGGTGTGAACAGTTATATCAGAAAACCGGTTGATTTTAACCAGTTTGTAGAAGCGATCAAACAACTGGGGATATATTGGTTAATACTAAATGAAACTCCACCACCTGTTAAATAATGGCGTATGAAAAGGAAACTTCATGTACTCTTATGCGAAGACGATGAAATGGATGCTGACCTGGTAATCAGGCAGCTGGAAAAAGAAAATTTTGAGATTGAATGGGAAAGGGTTGATAATGCAGACGCATTATCAGACGCGTTAACCCAACGCACATGGGATATTATTTTGTCGGATTTTAATATACCGGGTTTTGGCGGGGCACAAGCTTTGGCGATTGTAAAAAAATCAGGTTTTGATATCCCCTTTATACTGATATCGGGTACCATTGGAGAAGAAAGAGCGGTGCAGATGATGAAAAAGGGTGCCAGTGATTACCTGATGAAAGGGAACCTGCAGCGCCTGGGAGAAGCCGTGAAAAGAGAACTGGAAGAAGTCGGAATACGAAAAGCCAAACAGGAAGCAGAAAGCATTATCAGGGCCAATGAAGAAAAATACCGGGCGGTGATTGACAATTCGTTGTATGCCATTTTTCTTGCACCTCCGGCGGGTTGTATACAGGAATCCAATGCCGCAGCCACTGCTATGTTCGGGTATAGCCGTGAGGAGTTTACCCAACTTGACCGTCATACACTGTTTGATACAACAGATGAAACCGTACAGGCAAAAATCATTGAGCGGGATGAAAAAGGAAAGGTGAAGGGAGAGTTTACCGGGATCCGGAAAAACGGAGAAAGATTTCCCTGTGAGATCGCTTCTGTTCTTTTTCATGACATACATGGCAAACAGATCGGATGTTCCATGATCGCTGATATTTCTGCCAGGCGTAATGCGGAACAGCAGTTGCGGAATACACTGGATGAAATGCAACAGCTTTCCCAGCATTTAAAAGATGCAAGGGAAGATGAGCGGAAGTTTATCGCCCGCGAAATACATGACGAAATAGGACAACTCGCAACGGCTATTCAATTACAGTTATACATGCTGAAATTGAAATCAGCTGACCTCAGTGAACCCTGTCTGGAGAAAATAAATCGCTCAATGGAACTGTCTGATATGATGATCAGTTCTGTACGGCGGATTGCTACTTCTATCAGGCCCATCGCATTGGATGAACGTAATTTGAACGATGCCCTGCAATGGCAATGCGAACAGATGCAGGAGAACCATCAGATTAACTGTCTGTTTACAAAAGATTTTGACGATAGTAAATTAACGCCCGAAGCGAAAACCGAATTTTTCAGGATCTGCCAGGAATCCATGACCAATGTATTGCGCCACGCGCAGGCCAGCCAGGTAGAGGTCTCCATCAAAGAACAGGGTGAGAATATACATCTCCTGATCAGAGACAATGGAAAGGGGTTTGATACCAACCGGAAAACCACCCATCTGGGTCTGATCGGTCTCAGGGAAAGAGCCCATTCGTTGAAAGGAGAGCTGAACCTGACAACCGGATTGGGGCTGGGAACTATGATAGAAGTAATAGTGCCCAACCGCTGGAAATAAAAACAGGGTTTATCAGGTGTTGCAGAAGCCCCCAACCAGTTGCTATCTCCTCGTAAGCAACGGAACCAATTTAACCGTATTTTTCAGAAAATTTACGGTACTGCCTGCTGCGGTTTACATTACCGGTGTTTGCTGTAGAATAAATAGCCGATCATCACAAACTGTCTCTATGCCAACGATTGTAAAAAAGGGTATTCCACTGTTCCTGTTTTGTTTATTGGGATTATTAGGTAAGGCCCAGTCAAAAATCGATCCCGCTTCTATCCGCTCCAAAATGCAATGGTTTGCAGATGCCAAACTGGGCATTTTTATTCATGCAGGAATTTATAGTGTAAAAGGAGTAGATGAATCCTGGGGTTTTTATAATAAAAAAATTCCTTATACAGATTATATGCAGCAGTTAAACGGATTTACACTTGCTAAATATGATCCGGCTTTCTGGGCCGATCTGATCAAAGAAAGCGGTGCCCGTTACGCAGTTATTACTACCAAACACCACGATGGCGTAGCCATGTACGATACCCGTTTGAATAATCTCAGTGCCGTAAAAGCCACTCCCGCCAAAAAAGACCTGATCAAACCTTTTTTTGAAGAACTGCGTAAACGAAATATCAAAACCGGCGCTTACTATTCACTGATCGATTGGTCGCATCCGGATTACCCGGCTTTCCTGAAAGATAGTGTCCGCTACCAGGTGGCAAAGGATTACAACCGCTGGAACCGGTTTAGAACTTTCTTTCAGGGACAGATCCAGGAAATCAATTCCCTTTTTAAACCCGATCTCTGGTGGTTTGATGGCGACTGGGAACACAGTGCCGAAGAATGGGAAGCGCAGAAAGTGCGGAATATGATTTTATCCGGTAATTCAAACGCGATCCTTAACAGTCGTTTACAGGGCTATGGCGATTATGAAACACCCGAACAGAATTTTCCGGTAACCAAACCCCCTTACAACTGGTGGGAACTCTGCATGACCACCAATGATAACTGGGGTTTTCACAACGATGAGAACTGGAAAACGCCGTATGAAGTGATCACTATTTTTGTAGATGCCGTGGCCAATGGCGGTAACCTGTTGCTGGATATGGGCCCCAAAGAAGACGGCACTATTCCCGAACCGCAGGTTCATGTGCTGAAAGAACTGGGTAAGTGGAACCGGAAAAACGGAGAAGCCATATTCAATACCATTGCGGGCATTCCGAAGGGCCATTTTTATGGTGCTACTACCTTGTCGAAAGATTCTACCAGCCTGTATCTTTTTCTCCAGGGAAAAATCAGCGGAGAAATTACCCTGAAAGGATTAAAGAATAAGATCGGAGAAATTACTGTGTTGGGTAATAACACAAAATTAACGCACAAAATCGTGGGAAAGATTTCCTGGAGTCCCGTTCCGGGATTGGTGTATATACAGGTGCCGGAAGGCGTACAGGATCCCTATGTTACCGTATTAAAAGTGAAACTGGATAAACCGATACAGTTATACAGTGGCAGGGGCGGACTTGCTGAGTAGGTGTTTCGCTGGGTTGCACTGTTTTACCTGTTACATTTGCGTAGCTATTAAAACAGACAACTATGGAAATCGGCATGATGAGTTTTGCAGACATGGAACCGGAAACCAGTGGTAAAGGGGTGAATGGTTGGCAGCGAATGAAGAATCTGCTGGAAGAAATCCAATTGGCAGACCAGTTAGGTCTCGACGTGTTCGGTATTGGAGAACATCATCGTCCGGATTATGCCGTATCCTCCCCGGCAACCGTACTGGCTGCCGCCGCCATGGTTACCAAACACATAAAACTGACGAGTGCCGTAACCGTACTCAGTTCAGATGATCCGGTAAGGGTGTACCAGGAATTCGCTACGGTTGATCTGTTGTCTGGCGGCCGTGCAGAGATCATGGCCGGCCGTGGGTCTTTTATTGAATCCTTTCCGCTGTTCGGGTACAGCCTGGACGATTACGATTCCCTCTTCACGGAAAAATTAGAGCTCTTACTAAAACTGAACCAAACCGAAAAAATATCATGGACGGGTAAACACAGACCGGAAATAAAAGAACTGGGTGTTTATCCGAGAGCATATCAAACCCGGCTACCCATATGGCTGGCAGCAGGCGGTACACCGGCTTCTGCCGTAAGAGCCGCCAAACTGGGATTGCCTCTCATGCTCGCCATCATTGGCGGCATGCCTGAACAGTTTGCCGGATTTATCAATCTGTACAAACAAACGGCCCTTCAGCAGGGTAAACAAATCAACGATCTACAGGTAGGGGTTAACAATCATGTATTCATTGCGGAAGATTCGCAAAAGGCAGCTGATAGTTTCTTCCCTTATTATGCGGCCATGATGAACCGTGTGGGTCGCGACAGGGGATGGCCACCCTTAACACGCCCACAATTCGATGCAGCCCGCTCACCCCGGGGTGCTTTAATGGTAGGAAGTGTAGAACAGGTGGTAGAAAAAATCCTTTTTGAATATGAATTGTTCGGTAATACCCGCTTTCTGGCACAGGCCAGCCTGGGTTTTGTACCTCATGCCATGACCATGCGTTCGATTGAATTGTTTGGTACAAAAGTGGTGCCGGCTGTGCGAAAAGAGTTGGGAGTTAAAAGTTAGGAGTCTGGAGTTGGAGTTAAACCCCGAAGAGCGCCATTATGAAAAGTAACTGCCGGCTGTATTTTGCAAGCATATTATTCCTGTGCAGGATAATTGGTTTGTTACATCAACAATGCAGGTAAAATGAACAGCCATATTTTATATCCCATCTATAGTACAGTTACTGCACCTGCCTGCCTTATCCCGATAAGGAAATTTTACTTGTAGAATTTGTACTACTTTTTGCGTAGAAGTATGCCAGAATTTTACACTTATCCCTACAAACGCATAGTAATTACAAGGTAACTTGCGTATCTTACTGATACCCAATTACTGTTGCATGAAAGAAGATTCCAATAAGCAAGTAGACGAAATTGGCCTGTCTCACTACAAAGCATTGATCGAAAATGCAATGTCTGCCATCTTCCTCACAAAACCAGATGGAACCATACTGGATGCCAACCCGGCCGCATGCCATATGTTTCATTATACGGTGGAAGAGTTCAGGAAATTGGGGTGGGCGGAAATAATGGATACCACTACAAAATCTTTTCAAGACCTTATTACGCAAAGAAATACTACCGGCCATGCCAAAGGCGAATTGATCGCTATCAGAAAAAACGGGGAAAGGTTTATCATAGAAATCTCATCTTCGGTTTTCTATGATGCTGTAGGAACGGCCTACACCAGTATCATTGCCAATGATATCTCGGAACGAAAACAGGCGGAACAGGAAACCGCTCTGATGATCAAAAATACAGAAGAATCATTTGTGCTGGTAGATAGGGAACTAACAATCATTTCTTTTAACGCACAATGTGAAAGGTTTTATAAAGAGCATTTTAAACAGGACCTTAAAAAGGGTACATGCCTGCTCGATTATCTTGTTCCTGAAAGAAGAGAGATCTCTGCTGGTATTTATGAGCGGGTATTAACGGGTAAGACAGAAGTGTTGGAATATACCGTTACCCTGCCTGATCAGGCTGTCAAATATTTTTCTGTACGATATCATCCTGCCAAAAATGAACTTGGCGAAATTATCGGCGTGTTTATCACTTCCATTGATAAAACGGTTGAGAAGCAACTTGAGGCCGCGCAGGCAAAACTTTCGGAACAACTGTGGTCGCGTAATAAATTCATTGAACTGATACTTGAATACCTGCCCATCGGAATTGCCGTGAATAATATCGATGATGGAGCTGTTACACTTATTAACAGCCAGTTTGCATCAATATACGGATGGTCGGAAGAAGAACTCAGGGATGTAGAAACGTTTTTTACAAAGGTATACCCCGATGAAGTTTACCGGAATAAAATGAAAGCGCAGATCCTGGCCGATATGCAGAGTGGGGTAAGGGATAGGATGCAATGGAATGAAGTGCAGATTACAACGAACACAGGTGAAGAAAGAATCATCAATGCCAGAAATATTCCGATCTATGATCAGCATCTCATGATTTCTACCGTGCTGGATGTTACGAACGAATCCAAACAGGCAACGGCCCTGAAACAGGCCAAGTTTAACCAGGATGCATTGATTAATGGAACCAACGACCTGATATGGTCCGTTGATAAGGATTTTTGTATGATTGCAGCCAATAATGCATTCAGGCAACTGACAGAACAAACTACCGGAAAGTCCATTACAGAAGGTGATCCTGTTTTAACAGAGGTATACGGTTCTGCCAAAAACAAGGAATGGGCGAATTACTATCAAAGAGCATTCAATGGTGAAAATTTCAATATCCGCGAAAGTTTTCTGAATCCTTTTACAAAAAAGGAACAGCATAGCCTCGTCTCATTCAGCGGTATGTACAACGATGAGGGTCAGTTGTACGGGGTGTGCTGTAATGCAAAAGATATTACTGAAGAGGTTTTGAATATAGAGGCATTAAAGGAGGCCAAGTATAAACTTGGAAGAGTACTCGATTCTTCTTTGGATGTGATCTGTGCATTAACGGCAGAAGGCGTTTTTATACAGGTAAGCCATGCCGCAGAAAGGATCTGGGGATATACGCCGGAGGAACTGATCGGGAAAAAGTTTACTGATATCATATATCAGGAAGATCTGTCGGATACCCAACATAAAATCGGAAGAATCATGGGGGGCGACCCTGTTCAGTTCATCAGAAACCGGTATGTACATAAAACCGGCAGGCTTGTGCAGATGGAGTGGTCGGCTAGATGGGATCCTGAATCAAAACTACGCTATGCCGTAGGCAGGGATGTGACAGAGAAAATAGAAATGGAAAAGGCCCTGGTTGTATCTGAACAGAAATATAAAACGCTGTTCGATGAAAATCCTTTTCCAATGGTTATATGGGATTTCGAGACCAAAAAAATCCTTGACTGCAATGCCATTGCCCTGGAGAAATACGGGTATACACGGGAAGAATTTTTATCTCTCACCATCTGGGATGTCAGGCCGGAGGAAGATATACCGCTGTTGAATGAGTTTGTAAAGGACGAAACTTCTTACGGACCCATACATCGGAAGATATGGCGGCATAAGAAGAAGAACGGGGAAATCATGATGATAGACCTGAAAGGACAAATCATTGAGTATAATGGCCGGCGCGCATCGCTGGTGATCAGTAATGATGTTACAGAGAAGATACAGGCAGAAGAAAAACTGAAGGAAACAGAAACCTATCTCGCAGAAGCACGAAGGTTGGCCAAAATGGGAAGCTGGAATTATGATTTATGTACAGATAAAGTTACCTGGTCGGATGAATTGTACGAAGTATTCGGGATTGATAAATCATCTTTTGCAGATTCATTTGAATCCTTTGTTAACCTGGTAAACGCCGAAGACAAGGAGTTGGTGATCAATAATAACAGGCATACCCGGATCATGGGTGATCCTTTTGCCATAGAATATCGTATCACTACCCCGGCGGGCGAAGAAAAAGTCATCGAAGAGTTCGGGTATGGGCAGAAAGATGCTGCGGGTACCGTGATAAGAATATTCGGTACTGCCCAGGATATTACCGAGCGGAAAAAATCGGAGCAGAATATCAGAGATGCTAACCAGCGTTACGAATATGTAACCAAAGCAACATCTGATGCTGTCTGGGATTGGGATGTGCCTACCCGGAAAGTGATCTGGGGCGAGAACTACTACCGGATCTTTGGATTCAAAGAAGACCCTTCTTTATCCGATATGGAAAATGCACTGGCAAGAATTCATCCGGATGAAAAGGAATACCTGGTGAAAAGAGCAAATGAAGCGCTGTATTCAAATGTAACCACCTGGGAAGAAGAACATCGTTTCCTTCGGTCGGATGGGAGTTATGCTTTTGTATCCAACAATGCCCTTATCATCAGAGATAAAGAAGGCAGAGCCCTACGGGTTATTGGCGCGATGCAGGATATTACCAAACAAAAAGAAGAAGAGCTGCATTTGCGTTTATTGGAATCTGTTATCACCAATACCCAGGATGCCGTATTGATAACGGAAGCAGAACCATTAAACGCTCCGGGAGGGCCTACAATCGTATACGTGAATGAGGCATTTACTAAAATGACAGGTTATCGGGCTGAAGAAGTTATTGGCAAATCGCCAAGAATACTGCAGGGACCGAAATCTGATAGAAATGAATTGGCGCGACTCGGAAATGCTTTGCGTAACTGGGAACCCTGTGAGATAACTACCATCAACTATAAAAAATCAGGCGAAGAGTTCTGGATCAATTTTTCAGTAAGTCCCATAGCTGATAAAAATGGTTGGTTCACCCATTGGATCGCCATAGAAAGAGACGTAACCATCCGGAAACTGGAGGAATTGCAGAATGCACTCTTCGCAAAGATCAGTCTCCAGTTTGCAGAGCCGGTAGAACTGAAACAGATACTCGAAAATGTTTTGGTTGAAATATGCAGTTTTGCAGATATAGACGTGGCAGAAACCTGGTTACTCAGTGCCGACCAGACGCGTATTCACCAGCTCACAAAATTTGAAAGAAACAATACGATCGGGTGGATCGCCAATGTAAGAGACTATTGGTCACTTTCCACTAAGGAAGGCCTGGTAGGAAAAGTGCTGGATACAGGAACGATCCATTACTGGAACGACATTCCTGCTATGGACGATTTTATCCGAAAAGAAGATGCCCTGAGTTCCGGTTTACAGCATATCTGGGGTGTTCCTTTAGTGAACGGGCAGGAAAAAATAGGTGTATTGATGTTCCTGAGCAGGAAAGAGTCAACGGATGCGCATAAAAAAAATGAACTGCTATTCAGCAAGATCGGCAATCACCTCAGTGCAGAAATAAAAAGAAAACAATTAGAACAGGAGTTAAGCCGCGTTTTCAGTATTGCACCTGATATTATCTCTATCGTGGGTACAGATGGTTATTTGAAAAAGATTAACCCCGCACTCACAGATATGCTGGGATATAGCGAACAGGAATTATTATCGGTTCCTTATATAGAATTTGTTCATCCCGACGACAGGGAAGAAACCATCCGGGAGCAAAACAGTTTTCTCGACGGCGGTCTTTCCTTTTTATATGAAAACAGGTGGTTAACCAAATCCGGAAAATATATCTGGATCTCCTGGACGGCTACCCCGCTGCTGGAAGAAAGCCTGTTTTTTGCTGTCGGAAAAAATGTAACAGAGGGAAAGGAATTGCAGCAACTGCTTGATTCCGCTACCACACTGGCCCAGATCGGCGGATGGGAATCGGATCTGATTCAGCAAACCTATTTCTGGTCGGATATTACCCGCGACATATACGAAGTTGATGAATCGTTTGTTCCCGATCTGGAATCAAGTATGCAGTTTGTGAAAGAAATACACCAACCCCTTATTAAAAAGTCATACGAGCAAGCCATGCTGCGGGGAACCTCGTATGATATAGAAGTAATATTGATTACTGCCAGGGGAAAAGAAAAATGGGTCAGAATTATCGGGCAGGCAGAATTTATCAATGATAAATGTATCCGGGTGTTTGGAAGTTGTCAGGATATCAATGCCCAGAAATTAAATGCATTGGCGGTAACACAAATTCTTCATGAGAAAGATACGATCCTGGAAAGCATCGGGGATACTTTTTTTGCCGTGGACCAGGATTTAAGGATCACATACTGGAACCGGATGGCAGAAACTGTGCTGGGTAAATCAAGAGCTGAGGTAATAAACCGTCAGTTGTATGAAGTTTACCAGGATGATTTTGATGATAACTACCATTATTATCTGAATGCCGCTTTTTCAGAACAGAAAAGCCAGCGTTTCGAAATGCACCTTGCTTCGTTGGACCTATGGCATGAGGTAAGTGTATACCCTTCTTACCAGGGATTATCTGTGTATGTGAAAGATATCACCTACCGAAAACAGGCCGAAAAAGATATCAGGGAATCCAACGAAAGATATCACCTCGCCGCAAAAGCCACCAACGATATTATCTGGGATTGGGATCTTACCAGCAATCTGTTTGTTCGCAATGCAGACAATGTAGAAAGAATGCTGGGTTATCCTCCGGAAATATCACAATCGGCCGACTTTGACTGGTTACGGCTGATACATGCTGAAGATGCAGACCGGATTCAACAGAAAATTTTCAGTATGATAGAAAATACGGAAACATTTTATATGGATGATGAATACCGCGTTAAAAAAGCTGATGGCAGTTATGCCTATGTGTATGAGAGAGCCTATATTTTACGGGATGAAACGGGTATAGCAGTGCGGATGATCGGGTCTACTGAAGATGTAAGCAAGATGAAAGAAAATGAACTGCAGTTAAAGAAACGGGCGGAAGAACTGGCAGTTTCTAATATGGAACTGGAACAATTTGCTTTTGTAGCTTCTCATGATTTGCAGGAACCTTTGAGGATGATTACCAGTTTTCTTACCCAGTTAGATAAAAAATACGAGGCGGTGCTGGATGATAAGGCAAAACAGTATATCTATTTCGCAGTAGATGGTGCCAAACGTATGCGGCAGATTATCCTTGATTTACTGGAATATTCGAGGGTGGGAAGGGTAGAAAGTGTGCAGGAAAATATTAATATGGAAACCTTACTCAATGAAGTTACCCTTCTGTTGCAGAAAAAGATCAAAGAAAAGCAAGCCGTTATCAGCATCGATCCTTTACCGGTTATCTTTTCCTATACAACCCCGATGAGGCAGGTATTCCAGAATCTCATCAGTAATGCGCTTAAGTACAGTAAAAAAGATACTCCGCCCAAAATACATATCGGGGTAAATACATACCCGGATCACTGGCAGTTTTTTGTTGCCGACAATGGCATCGGAATCCATTCCGATTACTTTGAGAAGGTATTTATTTTATTCCAGCGCCTGCACACAAACACTGAATATTCAGGAACCGGCATGGGACTAACCATCAGCAAAAAAATAGCAGAAAGCATGGGTGGAAAAATATGGCTGGAGTCTGAAGAAGGCGTGGGAACTACTTTTTATGTAGAAATACCCAAATAAGATCAGGTACACTGATTCTACTGCCGATCTTGGTGGCCGGCCAGCAGCATCCGTAATAGATGTCCAGCGCTACCGGAGTTCCGGCATGAGCCTGGTACAATAAAAAAAGTGGCACTGTTCAGGTGCCACTTTTTGGTATAAAGCAGAAGGTATTATTTCACATTCTTGCTGATAATGCCTCCGATCTCAAACATAGATACCTGTGCTTTACCGAATAAAGGTTTCAGCAGTGCATCTGCGTTGATCATTCTTTTGTTCTT
>SCVK01000346.1 GCA_004297075.1 Chitinophagaceae bacterium | reverse complement strand
ACTGATCACACAGATCTCGCGAAGCTGTTTGCTGCTCATCTGCGCATTGGCATAGATACCCGGATGCGCTTGGTACCTTTCCGCCTGGATCTCTCTCGCTTTGATCACCCGCTCGCGGATGGCAGCCGAATTTTCTGTTGACTGCTGGCTGCTCAGTTCACTGAAGGCAACAGGGGTTACTTCAACATGCAGATCGATCCTGTCTAATAAGGGACCGGATACTTTATTGAGGTATTTCTGTACAGCGCCCGGCGCACAGGTACAATCTTTTTCAGGATGATTGTAAAACCCGCAGGCGCAGGGATTCATAGAAGCGATCAGCATAAAATTGGCCGGAAAATCGAGGGCCATTTTGGCGCGGGAGATAGTGACCCTTCTCTCTTCCATCGGTTGCCGCATTACTTCGAGTACCGTTCGTTTGAATTCGGGTAACTCATCCAGAAATAAAACGCCATTATGCGCCAGCGAAATTTCGCCGGGCTGTGGTGTGCCACCACCACCTACCAATGCCACATCAGAAATGGTATGGTGCGGCGAACGAAAGGGGCGTTTGTTGATGAGGGCACTGTTCTCGGGCAGTTTACCCGCCACACTGTGAATTTTGGTGGTTTCCAGTGCTTCCTGCAAACTCAGCGGGGGAAGGATGGTGGGCAACCGTTTGGCCAGCATGGTTTTGCCGGCACCCGGCGGACCGATCAATATCGCATTATGTCCACCCGCCGCGGCAATTTCCATGGCGCGTTTGATGTTTTCCTGCCCCTTTACTTCACTGAAATCAATATCGAAATCATATTGGTTACTGAAAAATTCTTCGCGGGTGTTTACGACTACTGGTTGCAGACTGGTTTCATCTTCAAAAAAGCGAACCACCTCAGAGAGCTGCTCTACACCATACACTTCCAGGTTATTTACCATACCCGCTTCCCTTTCGTTGGCTTTGGGAACGATGAGTCCGGTAAATCCTTCTTTGCGGGCCTGAATGGCAATGGGTAGGGCCCCTTTGATGGGTTGTACGGTACCATCCAGACTCAACTCGCCCATGATTACATAATTCTTCAGGCGTTCGGGTTGGGCCAGTTGTTCACTGGCACCCAGTATACCCAGCGCAATAGGCAGATCAAATGCGGAGCCGCTTTTACGGATATCGGCCGGCGCCAGGTTTACCACGATCTTGGTGCGTGGCATGAAATAGTGATTGGTTTTGATGGCACTTTCGGTTCGTTGCAGACTTTCGCGCACAGCGTTATCAGGCAAACCTACAATGGTATAGTGCTGCCCCATGCTAACATTCACTTCAATAGTGATATTGATGGCTTCTACACCGTATACGGCACTACCGAAGGTTTTTACCAGCATGAGAGGGCTTTCTTTAGCTGGCAAGATAAGTCGGTTGACTGAGCTCTAATAGCGTATTTATACCTGATTCTTTACGAATTCAAACGCTGAACCATCACTAACTCTACTGCCTTAGTTCCATTGAATGGCGAAGTACAGACAGGGTGTTTGGCCGATATTGCTCAGGTTATGGAGTACATTGGAACCCAGTAGTACCACATCGGCTGGATTAGCTTTCTGGTGATCGGTGCCGATCTGCATTTCTGCATTACCCTCCAGCATTAAAATGATCTCCTCGTTTTTGTGGGTATGCGGGTCGTGACTTTTTAAGCCCTGGTTCAATTGGGTAACATGTATGTCAAAACGGTTGAACATCACTGTCTGCCTGTCGAATAACTGGCGAACACCTCCTTTGTCGTGGGGTTTGAATACCATGTCTTTCCAGTTCATTACAAATGAAGCACCGGCTTTTTTGCCTCTCGCTGCATCGGGTGCGGCCACAGAACGGTAACGCATTTCGTAAACTTCTGCTTCTTTGTCGCTATTGTTTTCAATCCTTACTTCATCGCCGGGTAGCACCACCACCACCGATCCCCGATCCAGTTGGGTATGCTGGTTGTTGAGGTGAACAGTTACCGGACCTTTTTTGATGATGAAAAAAAGTTCATCGCCATTAGCGTTGGATGGATAACTGATGGTTTTTTCGGGATGGATACTGATGCCTGTTACCTGGTGTTTGGCAAGTATAGCACCGGCGCCGGAGAAAATAGTTCGGGTTGTGCCATTGGCCGTAGACTGAACAGCTGCCTCATTCCAATAAAAAACGGTAGAGGGTAAGGGCTGCGACCAGGCATTTGTGCTGGTAATCAGTAATAGTAAAACAGAAAATAACTTCATAAAGATCAATTTTTATACACGATGGTATTGGGATGGAATTGTTTCCACGAATGCCAGAATTCCTGGTAAGCCTGAACAGGCTGCAGGCGCTGTCCGGCCATGGGGCCAGACAGGCAGGTGCCGTTTGGTTTCCAGATAGAATGTGTTTGCAGGTCTTCCAATTGCCCGACCGTGCCACTTTGGATAAAATTGAAATTCCGGTTGTTCAATTTTCTGTTTAAAGCATAAAATGTTTTGTAATTGTCTTCGATGGTGATCAACAGCGATGCTCCCTGAATGGAATCTTCGATCAGTTTTTGTTTTACCAGCGTATTCCAGTCGTATGCTTTGTCCTGTTTGTTGTAACTGATACCGACTACCCATGATTTGAATTGCCAGGAAGCAGAATCCCTGTGTTCCAGTTTACCCTCAATGGTTCCTTCGTCATACCCTTTGAGTTCGGCATATTGCTTGCTGAATAAGGTATCGGGCTGCATGACCTCTGATTGTGGATAGAGGATAAGCCAATCGCGAAGGCTCATTTGTGCAGATGGCAGTTCCATTAACTGCTGCCCTTTCAGCTTACCGGATATGGCCTGTCCGGTAGCCTGCTGCCACCAGCTTTTGGTAGTGGCATCTTCCAGCATGGCATTGAAATGATCCATGCCTACTAAACGGAATGTTTCTTCCTTCCCATTTACAAACGGACTGAATACGCGCCCGGTTCTGCAAACCGTGCAATATGTAACCAGGATGGTTTGTTGCGAAAGCGTATCTTTTATATGATGATGATAACCGATGATATCGATCGGATAGGCCCTTGCCCGGTTGTTGATGATTACGCCTAAGATAAGTTTGTCTTTCCGGGTAGTATCTGAAGGTGCCGGTACAAATAGTTTATGTTGAGGCTGTTTGAACATCTTATCTGCCAGAAACCGGAAATTAAAGAGATAATAAACAAATCCGTATAACAGGATGATCAGCACCAACAAGGTTTTCTGCCAAACGCGGCCTTTGGATAAAGCGTTCAATAAGGGGCCAACGATGATGACAATGCCTGCAATACGTAACCACCAGATATTATTATGCAGAAAATAGGCAAATGAAATGGATTGGCTTTGCTGGCTACCGGGGAAGGGCATGATAAAATATACCTTCAGGATCTCAATGGCAATGAGAAAGAAAAGGCCGAAAATGAGCCAGACAGACTTTTTCATACGCGGGCAACGGTTGAACAGTAAGATACTTATAATTTCTCCAACAGGGCCACCACGCCTTCTTTCTTCAGGATCAGGTATCCCAGCCTGTCGTTACTGATGCCCTGCTTTAACTGGTAACTGAATACCAGCTGGTCATCTTCTACCGCCGTTTCAAAATAATGAAACTGGATATTACCGTATTTGCGCAGGTCATCGCCGATCTCGTATAAATGGGTAGAGAGTACAAACAGTGCATTCTGCATTTTACGCAGGCCTTCGATCACGGTTATGCTGCATTTAACAGCATCCTGCTGGTTGGTACCCTTGAAGAGTTCATCGATCAGGATCAGCCAGTTTTTACCATCACTGATCTTCTCGATGGTGTTTTTGATGCGTTGTACTTCATTAAAGAAAAAACTTTCGCCTTTAATGATATTATCTACCACCTGTATATTACTCAGTAACCCATCGAACATACTCAGCTGCATCTGCTGTGCGGGTACGGCCAACCCGAGGTGTGCGAGGTACACGGCAACGCCCACGGCTTTGATGAAAGTACTTTTACCGGCCATATTTGCACCGGTGAGAAACAGAAAATTTCTGTCTTTTGTCAGTTCAATATCATACGAAACCGGCGTCTGCAATAACATATGGTGCAGGCCGGTGGCTTTAATGAAGGGCTCTTTGCTTTCTGTGATTTCCGGAAAACTGTATTGGTATTCCTGGCAGGCCCGGGCCAGACTCATATAGGCATCTAACCGGCTGTAGATCTCTACCAGTTCGGCGCTCTGGTTTTTGAAATGATCGCGGATAAAACCGCCATAATACAATATCCGCTCCGGGCCGAGTGCTTTTTTGTCTTCCTGCATCAATTCCTGTAATGCCGCTTTGTTCAGCAGCATCTTCATCCGGGTTACCCAGATAGATAATTGACGGCTCAGGATTTGCTCCTGCAATAAATCTATAATCTTCTGCATGCCCTGGATGAAGTCAATGGCATGTTCCACTGTGTATCTGATCAATGAATAGTCTGGGGCATTAAATATTTTATACAGCAGACTATTGACTCTATTCGGGTGCCGGGCAAAAGTGTTCAGTTGCGTTTCATAGAACCGCTCGATCACCATAATGTTACCATTGGTTACCGTAATGGGCCATTCTTCCGATACTTTTCCTAACTGCTGAATGGTTTGCTGGGTATCCAGTATGTCTGAAATAGTATGCAGGGGATGTGCCAGTAAATAGCGCAGGTATTCCCGTCCGCCATTGGTCTGTGTACGGTTCAGGTGATGAAAAACAGATTGTTCCTCTTCACTGTGAAAGATCGAGAGATCGGCAAGGGTGATTTTGTCTACCTGCATAAGGGGAGTTATAAGTTAGGAGTTAGGAGTCTGGAGTTAGGAGTCAGAGAATCCTTCAACAACTCCAGACTCCTAACTCTATTGTCTTTCAAACTGCATCCGCATTCCTTGTTGTGATTCATCAAACACCCCGTTTCCATAAACCAGGTGTCCGTTTACAAAGGTATGCGTAACAGATGCAGGGAAATGAAAACCTTCGAGGGGACTCCAGCCGCATTTGTAGAGAATATTTTCTTTGGTTACCGTATTAGGCTGGTTCATGTTTACGAGTACCAGATCGGCATGGTAACCTTCGCGGATATAACCGCGTTCTTTGATCTGGAAACAGGTAGCTACGGCATGGCTCATTTTTTCCACTACTTTCTCAATACTTATCTTTCCTTCTTTTACATAGTGCAGCATCAGTTGCAGCGAATGTTGTACCAGTGGCAGGCCGGCATGTGCATGTTCATAATCTTCCTGTTTTTCTGCCCAGGTATGCGGGGCATGATCGGTGGCAATAATATCCAGCCTGTCATCAAGTAAACCTTCCCACAAAGCTTTGCGGTTATGTGGTGCTTTGATGGCAGGGTTACATTTGATCTGGTTACCCAGTGCTGCATAATCATCGCTGGTAAAATGCAGGTGATGCACACACACTTCGGCCGTGATCCTTTTCTCTGCCAACGGGCGCATATTACTGAACAGCTGTAATTCTTTTTCTGTGCTGATGTGCAGTATGTGCAAGCGGCTGTCGAATTTCTTGGCATACTGGATGGCGCGGAACGAAGATTCAAAACATCCTTCCTCATTACGGATGAGGGGATGATCGGAGGGTTCCAGTTTGGCCTTGCGGCTTTTCAGTGCCTGCAGGTTGGCTTTGATGATGGCTTCATCCTCACAATGTGTGGCAATCAGCAGTTCGGTTCCTGCAAAGATTTTTTCCAGTACCAGTGGGTTATCTACCAGCAAATTACCAGTTGAGGAACCCATGAATATTTTTACGCCACAGATCTCCTGTTTCTTTTCATTGGTTCTGAGTACCTCTTCCAGGTTATCGTTCGAAGTGCCCATGAAAAAAGAGTAGTTGGCCAATGAGGTATTGCGTGCGATCTCGTATTTATCTTCCAGTAAAGCATGGGTAAAAGCGGGCGGATGGGTATTCGGCATTTCCATAAAAGCCGTAACACCACCGGCAACAGCTGCTTTGGCTTCGGTATAGATAGTGGCTTTGTGGGTAAGTCCCGGTTCCCGAAAATGCACCTGGTCATCTATGACCCCCGGTAACAGGTACTGACCCGTAGCAATGATCTCGCTACAGTTCTCTTTGAGGCTGATGCTGTGTGCCATTTTCTCTATACGGCCATTCTTGATCAGCAGGTCTGTGTGAACCTGTTTTCCCTCATTCACGATGCAGGCATTTTTCAGGATATACGTTGTCATAGCTGCAATTTATTAAATAAGGGGAAGAAATCGCGAATTGTGCGGGGGGAATCGTTAGTCGTCAGTCGTCAGTCGTCAGTCGTGAGTAGGTAGATTGAAACAGGTCGGGCGAATAACTCGCAACTGACTACTCACGATTCACGCCCTTCTCCTCAGTCCTCAAAATGGATCGAAAAAACGATCATGCGCGAGAGGATCTGGTCGAGGACGCGGGAATATTTTAGGTTGGGGTCTACCTGGTGAATATTGGTTAATCCATTGCTGATCTTGATCTCGGGCGAGATAGTAACAAAGGGCAGGTAAAAATTGAAACCCACACCGAGCTCAAAACCGATATCATTTTTTTTGATCTTGATGATATCATCCACATTGCGGGCGGTAGAGTTACTGGAAAGGTCCGAATCGAACTTGATGCCCCCCAGCAGGTAGGTTCTGAAATTGCCGATACGGTCTGAATTGAATTTCAGCTGAAACGGAAAACTGACCAGTGTGGAGGGTAGTGTCTGGTTCTGGAAAGCGGCTTCGCCCGGTTTGGTTTTGCTGAGGGTGTAGGCAATGTATTTGGATCCGCCGATAATCAGTTGCGGATTGGCACGTATCTGCCAGTGATCGCTTAACCGCGCCGTGGCCATCAATCCCATGGCAATACCGCCACTGGAGCCGGGTTCGGCAGACATAATGGTGTCGTTCTGCAGAAAATTTGGTGATTTATTGATATGGAGAAAGGAGTAATTATAACCGAGGGTAAGCCCGAAATAATACACCAGATCGTCGTGGTTACGACGATACATCTCCTTTTGTGCAGACACTTGAGAGGCACAGAGAAGAATAACAATGAATGACAGGATTACTTGCTTCCGCAGTAAATAGTGCATATTCCGAAACTGAGTTTTTTCAAATAAGTTTGGGTAAATCCTGCTTCATTCATGATGTTTATAAAAGTTTGTCCTTCGGGGAAGGCTTGAACACTATCGTTCAGGTATTGGTATGCGTCTTTATTCCTGGCAAACAATTTGCCGATGGCGGGGGTTACTTTGTTCATGTAAAAATTGAACAATACTGATAAAATACCCGCATCTGCTTTCGAAAACTCCAGTACCACCAGTTTACCGCCGGGCCTTAATACACGGTGCATTTCCTGTAACCCTTTTTCGAGGTGCTGGAAATTACGGACGCCAAAAGCTACGGTGATAGCATCAAAACGATTGTCTTCAAAACGGATCACTTCACTATCGCCTTTCTGCAGTTCTATTTTACCGGATAGTCCCAGTTTTTCAATTTTCTTCCTTCCTAGTTCCAGCATCCCTTCCGAAATATCGATGCCCGTTATTTTTTCGGGGTGCAGCATATTCCAGGTAAGAATGGCTACATCTCCGGTTCCGGTGGCTACATCCAGGATCTGTTGGGGTGCCAGACTTTTCAGCTGGCTGATGGCTTTTTTCCGCCACCACACATCAATACCCACACTCAGGAAACGGTTCATAAAATCATAGCGGTAAGCAATGCTGTTAAACATATCCGCTACCTGCTCTTTCTTCTCCTGCTGGCTGTGTTGGTAAGGAACTACCTCATCGTGCGCAAATTTCGCCATAGAGAGCGAAGATATTGAATTTCTGCTGCCTGCACCTTTGTGTTCAGGGGTTTGGGCCCGTCAGCGGGTTAATATTTCGCAAAATTTGACCCGGAAGCGGGTTTCTTTTCCGCTGTAGATGATTTTGACCTCATTATCTTCGTAGTTCTATGAGAGCGCGCATTTATAAATCAACCGGTTCCTGGTATGTGGCCAAAGCGGCAGACGGGAAACTGTATAATGCCCGTATCAAAGGAATTTTCAAGATCGATGAGATCACTTCCACCAATCCCATTGCCGTGGGCGATGAGGTGGAAATGGTGATCGAAGACGTGCAGGAAGAATCGGCCATGATCGACCGGATCTACGACCGTAAGAACTATGTGGCCCGGGTATCGCCGCACAACAAGCGCCAACATCATATCATTGCCTCCAATCTTGACCAAAGCATCCTGTTTGCCACTTTGAAAGAACCAAAAACCTCACAGGGTTTTATGGATCGCTTCCTGATCTCCTGCGAGTCCTATCATATCCCTGCCATTATCGTATTCAATAAAGCGGATCTCTATAAGAAAAAAGAAATGGAGAAGTTTGAGCTGTTGAAAGGGATCTATGAAACAATTGGCTATAAAGTAGTGCTGGCCAGTGTACAAACCGGGCAGGGAGTAAACGAAGTAAAATCTTTATTAAAAGATAAAACCACTTTACTGAGCGGCCATAGTGGTGTGGGCAAATCTACCTTCATCAATGCCGTATTTCCCCAGTTTAACCTGCGCACGCAGGAAGTGAGCGGCTGGAGCGGGAAGGGTCTGCATACCACCACTTTTGCGGAAATGTTCGATCTGGATGGTGGCGGACAGATCATTGATACACCCGGTGTACGTGAGTTTGGTCTGGTAGATATTCCCAAACAGGAACTCTCCCATTTCTTTCCCGAAATGCGGGTGCTGATCAACGATTGCCAGTTCAATAACTGTATGCATATCAATGAACCGGGTTGTGCGGTAAAAGCGGCGGTAAATGCGGGAACGGTTTCGGTAGACAGGTATGCGAGTTATTTAACCATCCTCGATACCATTGAAGAGTATTTGTATTAAACCGCTTCAACAATCGTAATAGCCCAGTAACTGGTAAGTTTTTTTTTCCGTTCCTCTCCTGATCTCCAGTGTAGCTGTTTTGATGAAATATTCGAGATCTATTTTCCTGACCTCTGTTGATTGAAAGCGAATGGTATAACCATGTCCCGAAAACAGCATGGTGGTCTGTTTGCCCTTTGTTTCGGTTTGCATTTTGTGAAAGAACAGGGTTTGTCCGTTGATCTTTAAAATCGTTGTATCATTCAGATTGGTAAAAAGTACCATCTTATGCTGGCGGAAAGCGAGGGTATCGAATGCATACCGCTCTGCGCAGTCATATTTTAGCTGTCCGGGTATAACGGTGTCGTCGAAATAACCCAGTATAATTTTTTTCGATTCGGGCTGCAGAAAAGAAGGCAGGGGGCGTGTAGTATCTTTCAGATGATCGGAAGATACCGGCATACCCATGTGTAACAGACCCAGCAGCGCAGCGATCCATTTCATAGGAAATAATTGTTAAATAGTTCGGCGGCTATTTTGCTCCGGGGGCATCGTTGTGTTCGCTGAACCAGGATGCATATTTTACATAGTTATTGGCGATCCGGTCAATTTCGCCATGTACCAGGTCCTGTGAAATATCTTTTACTTTTTTGGCGGGCACCCCGGCATAAATACTGCCCGCTTCTACCACTGTATCTTCCAGTACCACGGCACCTGCCGCAATGATGGAGTTTTTGTGAACAATGCATCGGTCCATGACGATGGCACCCATGCCAATCAATACATCATCCTGGATGGTACAACCGTGTACCATGGCGTTATGACCGATGGATACATTATTACCAATGACGGTAGCATTTTTCTGGTAGGTACAATGGATAATGGCACCATCCTGCACATTTACTTTATTGCCCATTCTGATCGAGTTTACATCGCCCCGGATCACGGCATTGAACCATACACTACAATCTTCACCCATGACCACATCACCAACAATCGTAGCATTGGGTGCCACAAAACAATTTTCGCCGAATTGAGGGTGTTTGCCGAGAACAGAAAGTATCAGTGCCATAAGGGTAGAAGTTTAATGCAGTACTAAGTTGACAGTTTTGTGAAATGAAGGTAACTTTATTACAAGAATTAAGCAATTACCCTTTTAAAAATCCGTCAGCAGCCCATCCAAATGAATAACAGGCAATTATTTCTCAGTCATATCGCACAAACATCTCCCGCACCCATCGGTATTGAAATGGTAAAAGCGGAGGGGATCTATCTGTGGGATAAGGAGGGCAAAAAGTATGTGGACCTGATTGCGGGTTTCAGTGTATGTAATATCGGTCACTCTCATCCCAAAGTGGTCAAAGCGGTACAGGAGCAGGCGGCGCAGTATATGCACCTGATTGTGTATGGTGAGTTTATTGAATCGCCACAGATCGCTTATGCCAAACTGCTGACAGATCTGTTACCGCCCTCACTAAACTGTGTTTACTTCACCAACAGCGGGGCCGAAGCCACCGAGGGAGCTATGAAACTGGCCAAAAGGGTTACGGGCCGGTCAAAGATCATCGCTTTTAACAAAGCTTACCATGGCAGTACACAGGGTGCGTTAAGTGTGATGGGAGATGAGTACTGGCGTAATGCTTTTCGTCCGTTGTTGCCGGATGTATATCATTATGATTACAATGATGATGCAGTGCTGGCTGAGATAGACTCGTGCACCGCCTGTGTGATTGTAGAAACGGTGCAGGCAGAAAGTGGTGTTACCGCTCCTTCCAAGGAATGGTTGCAGGCTATCCGTCAAAAATGTGATGCGCATTGTGTGTTATTGATCCTGGACGAGATCCAGGCCGGTTTTGGTCGTACGGGTTCGCTCTGGGCTTTTGAACAAATGGGCATTGTGCCGGATATTCTCCTGCTGGGCAAGGCCCTTGGGGGTGGCATGCCGCTGGGTGCTTTTGTTGCCAGTCAACGGATGATGCATACCCTTACCTACGATCCTGTACTGGGTCATATCACCACATTTGGTGGTCACCCGGTATCCTGTGCAGCCGGCAAAGCGGCATTGGAAGTATTGCTGGAAGGGAATTATATCAAAGCGGTAGATGAAAAAGAAAAAGTACTGTTGAAACAACTTGTTCATCCCGCTATCGTCTCCCGGCAGCACTGCGGGTTGTGGATGTCGCTGCAATTTGCCTCTGAAAAAATAGCGCAATCTGTGGTGCATCAATGTGTACAAAATGGATTGATCACCGATTGGTTCGTATTTGCCCCCAACCGTTTACGCATTGCCCCCCCGCTGATCATCAGAGAAGCGGAACTAACTGAAGTTTGCGCTACCATCCTGAGAAGTATTGATGAAGTAGTAAATACTGGGTAGCAAAATCGATTGCGTAAACAAGTTCCGCTCTTTAATTTTTAATTGCTAATTTCTAATTATTAATTAGCCTTACACGTATCCATCCTGCAAAACCTGCTATAGAGCTTCTCATACACCGGAATGATTTTGCTGATATCAAAGCGGCATGCCTGCTCATAAGCGGCTTCTTTCATCTCTGCCAGTTTGGTTTCATCTTTTAACAGGTCTACGGCATAACGGCTCATACTGGCCACATCTCCCACATCGGCCATGAACCCGGTTTTGCCCTGTATATTGATCTCTGATAAACCACCCGCATTGGTACTGATCACCACGGCTCTGGCTGCCATGGCTTCCAGTGCCGCCAAACCAAAACTTTCATATTCGGAAGGCAGTAAAAACACATCACTCACAGCCAGGATATCTTCCATCTGCTCCTGTTTGCCCAGGAAACGGATATCTTCTTCCAGACCGAGAGAACGGCCCATTTCTTCGGCGGTATGTCTTTCCGGACCATCGCCCACCATCAATAGTTTCGCCGGCATTTCTTTGCGAACGGCTGCAAATACCAGAATCACATCATCGATCCTTTTTACTTTCCGGAAATTGGAAGCGTGTATCAGTATTTTCTCACCCGCCGGCGCAATCACTTTGCGGAAAGCATCAATCGGTTTTTTGTTGAAACGGGCCACATCCACAAAATTGTGGATCACTTCGATCTCTTTGTGGATGGCGAATGATTTGTAGGTTTCGTCTTTCAGATTCTGCGATACAGCCGTGATGGCATCGCTCTCGTTGATGGAGAAAGTGACTACGGGTTCATAGGTTTTGTCTTTACCAACCAGTGTAATATCTGTACCATGCAGGGTGGTGATCACCGGTACATTACGCCCGTTCTTGGTTTTTACGATCTGCTTGGCCATATAGGCGGCAGATGCATGCGGGATGGCATAGTGTACATGCAGCAGGTCTAGATCATGGTTCATGATTACATCCACCATGGTACTGGCCAGTGCCACTTCGTAAGGCGGATAATCAAACAACGGGTAAGTGGGTACCCTAACTTCATGGTAAAAAATATTCGCATTAAACACATTTAAACGAACCGGCTGCTGGTAAGTGATAAAGTGCACTTCGTGTCCCTCATCGGCCAAAGCCTTGCCCAGTTCTGTGGCCAAAACACCACTACCACCAAAAGTGGGGTAACAAACAATGCCTATACGCATACAAAAATAAATTTCAGGATAGCCGCAGGAACTACCCCTCGGCCAGCCAATTGTATTGCAAGTAACCATTTTTTCTCCATAACAGCTTTCCGTTTATCCCTCTTGTTCAAATACCACAAATGGTTAACTTTAGCGTTATGAAAAAACTCTCCATAGCCTTACTCTTCTTACCCCTGGTAAGTATGGCCCAATCGGGCGATGAGGCCACGATCAAACAGCTCTCAGACGAGATATTACGTAACGGTACCGCTTACGACCTGCTTCGCCAGCTTACCAAAGACATTGGTGGCAGGTTATCCGGCTCGCCCCAGTTTGCCAAAGCGGTGCAGTGGGGTAAGGTTACCATGCAACAACAGGGAGCGGATAAAGTGTACCTGCAGGAGTGTATGATCCCGCATTGGGTTCGGGGCGGACAGGATCAGGCAACCCTGGTAGAGATCAACAAAAAGAAAGCCAACCGTAAACTGGATGTACTGGCACTCGGCAATTCGCTGGGCAGCGGAACCGTTACGGGTGAATTACTGGCAGTTGCCAATTTTGACGAGCTGGAAAAAAGAAAGGATGAGGTAAAAGGAAAGATCGTTTACTATAATAACGGATTTAATCCCACCAACGTTAAACCCTTTGTTTCTTACGGCGAAGCAGGTATTTACCGTCGCTGGGGTGCCAGCCGGGCCGCTAAATACGGGGCCGTGGGGGTGATGATTCGTTCATTAACCGAATCTACCGCCAATGATCCGCATACAGGTGGTATGGCATATATCGATTCTTTTCCCAAGATCCCGGCTATCGCCGTGGGGCCGAGAGATGCGGATGAGGTATGGGCCATGAGTAAAACCGGTTCCATGAAACTGTCGATGACCACCAACGGACATTTTCTGCCCGATACCATTGGCCACAATGTGATCGGTGAGTTAACCGGTACTGAATTTCCTGACCAGATCATTACTGTTGGCGGACACCTGGATAGCTGGGATGTAAATGAAGGAGCGCACGACGACGGTACCGGTGTAGTACATACCATTGAAGTGATGCGTGCCATGAAAGCCATCGGGTATAAACCCAAACATACCATCCGTTTTGTATTATTTGCCAATGAAGAAAACGGTTTGCGCGGTGGAAGCAAATATGCGGCCGAGGCAAAAGCCAAAGGCGAAAAACATGTATTTGCACTCGAAAGCGATGCCGGTGGTTTTACCCCCAGAGGGTTTTCCATTCAGGCCGGCAAGGAACAAATGGACAAATTGCGTAGCTGGATTCCACTGCTTTCGCCCTATGGATCTTTTGAAATAACAGCAGACGGGGGTGGGGCAGATATTGGTCCGCTGAACCGCACATTCGGTATACCGGTAGGCGAGCTGCTCCCCGATCCGCAGCGTTATTTCGATATACACCATGCCCGCAGCGATGTATTTGAAAATGTAAACAAGCGCGAATTAATGCTGGGAGCCGTTAACATGGCGGGATTAATCTACCTTGTAGATAAATACGGTTTATAATGAGAAAGATCCTTTGGTCTGTAAGTGCTATCGTACTGGTAGTATTGATCATCTTCTGTTACTGGCGGTTTTATTTTGTACTGGCAGAAGGTACGCAGGCGGGTACGCTGAACATTTTTCAGAAAAAAGGGATCCTTTTCAAAACCTATGAAGGCAAAATTATCCTGAGCGGCTTTAAAGCCAATGTACAGAGCAATGAATTTTCGTTCAGTGTAACCAAAGAAAATGTTGCACAGCAATTACTCCAGGTTTCCGGCAGGGAAGTGAATGTTCATTATCGCCAGTATTTCGGCTCCCTGCCCTGGCGGGGTATGCAGAAGTTTATTGTTGACAGTATTTATGAAGTGAGAGGATTGCCGGGTGAATCGGTGGTGAAACCGAAGTAGTGAGTGGTGAGTAGTCAGTAGGAAGTAAAACACTGACTACTCACATTCACGCCTGCAATAAAAATATCGCCAGCCTTTTATGAATATCCGGTACCTGTTGTTTCCACTGTTTTACAGAACGGGTGCGGATGGTTTCGGATGGGGCGGTAATATCAACGGCAATGCATAAACGCGTTTCTTCGCGGCAGCTGTCAAGGATGTCTTTTATGAGGGGATTGTTCCGATAAGGTGTTTCAATAAATAACTGGGTACAGTTCCTTCTCTGTGAGTCGGCTTCCAGTTCCCGTATTTTCTTTTTTCTTTCCAGCGAATCTATCGGCAGGTATCCATGAAACTGGAAACACTGTCCGTTCATACCACTGGCCATTAATGCGAGCAGGATGGAGCTGGGTCCTACCAGGGGTTTTACTATTGCGCCGGACTGCTGGGCAGTTTCTACCAAAATTTGTCCTGGATCGGCTACACCCGGGCAACCCGCTTCACTGATGATCCCGATATGTTTACCGGCTTTTAATGCCTGCAGAAACTGTGCTTTAACGGCATCTTCCGCTTTGTGAATGGCGAACCACTGGTAATCATCGATCACCATTTCGCGCCAGAGTTTTTTTAAAAAACGGCGTGCTGTTTTTTCGTTCTCCACAAAAAAAACGGAACAATCTTTCACGGCATCCAGCAGATAGGCAGGAATGGTTTCCAGTGTGTCTTCGTATAACACAGTGGGGATCAGATATACTTTACCGGAAATCATAGGATCTGCTTAAAGTTTACAGGTATTTATTTCTCCGCCTGCTTTAAAGGATAGATGCTTAAGGTAGCCGCAATCACTGAATAGGCTGGTGCCAGTACCCAACCCACAACGGGTACCAGGTGCATCATGTAAAAAATGAGTCCGTTACCTACGGCCAGTCCTTTGTGGTTGCCTATAAAGAAAATACTTTCTGCCGGTGTGCGTTTATGCCTTTCCATACTATAATCCAGCATGGAGAAACCATAATAATAACATTCTACCAGTACGGCAAGTATAGGCGTTAACCAGCCGATCAGCGGAATCAGGCTCAATAGTAAAATGGACAGGGTATATACCGTTTGCCAGAGGCTGTTCCTCGCAGCTATTACAATCCCTCTTTTGATATCTTTCAATAGTTGTGTAAAGCTGAACGGGAAGTCCTTGCCCTCGATGATCGCTTCTGTTTTCTCGCTCAGGTAAGCGAACAATGGGGAACCCACGATCAGAAACACATATTTAAAGAGGGAGAAATAGAACAGCATCAGGATCAGCCATAAGAGCAGGTTGCCCATGATAAAAAGGAAACCCAGAAAACTGTTGTTTAACCGGTTTAACCAACTTGACAGCCCGGTACGGTAACTCATCCACTCAAAGAATTCAGTAGAAGTTGAGCTGAAAAAGTACATGCCAATGGCAAACAGGGTAGCATAGATGATACCGGGAATCAGGATCCATTTCCACAGTTTATGCTGCTGTATGAACCGGTGAGCCCGGAAAAATGCCTGTATGCCAATGATCATTTCTTTCAGCAAAGCGGATAGGTTTAGTGTGGTAAAGTTAACACAATCCTTAGTTTTATGGGTATGAATGCTATAACGACCTGGCTTGATGATAAATTGCCCATATCATTCTACCGGCAGAAAAATGTGTGTACGGTGGCCAAAGCCTTACTGGGTAAGGTATTGGTTACTGCCATTGAGGGAAGGATCACGGCTGGACGTATTGTAGAGACCGAAGCATATAACGGGATCGTTGATAAAGCCTCACATGCATGGAATGGACGACGTACAGACCGCACGGAGATCATGTATGCACCGGGTGGTGTATCTTATGTATATCTGTGTTATGGGATCCATCATTTATTCAATGTGGTTACCAACGAGGCAGACATACCCCATGCGGTGCTGATCAGGGCGCTGGAGCCTTTGGCGGGAGTGGAATATATGTTGGAACGTACCCGGAAAATGAAACTTGATTTTTCTTTAACCCGTGGCCCGGGAAATTTGACCAAAGCTATGGGTATCCGAACCGGACATAGTGGTGTTAGTCTGCAGAAAGAGGAACTGTTTATTGCTGCTGATGCATTTACACTGAAGCCATCGCAGGTATTGGCAACACCGAGAATTGGCGTAGATTATGCGGGTGAAGATGCGGATTTGCCATACCGGTTTATTATAAAAGGTAGTAACTGGGTTAGTGGCAAACGTTCCTGAAAAGGCAACGATTTTTAACTGTATAAATGTAAATTCTATGATAAAGTATTGTTGTATCTGTTTGGTAACATTAGTGCTGGCAACTGTTTCTTTTGCACAACCGCCGGGCAAACTGATCCGGTTCAGCTCGGCTAATGCCATGTTTCCGGATACGGCCCGGGCCAATGGCCATACCTATAACGGGAAATACTATGATGCAGCCACCCATTACAGTGATAGCAGTATTCTCGTGTATATACCCACTCATTTTTCACCACAGAAAATAACCAACCTGATTTTCTGGTTTCATGGCTGGGGTAATAATATTGACTCTGCATTAAAACAGTATGATGTGCTGGAACAACTGGAGGCGTCTGGTAGAAATGCCATTTTTGTTTTCCCGGAAGGGCCTAAAAATGCACCAGACAGTTATGGGGGTAAACTGGAACAGCCAGCTGTGTTTCGGGCATTGGTAAAAGAAGTAGAAGAGAAGCTGAAAGAGAAGAGGATCATTGAAAAGAAGAAAACATTCAATATCGATCGTTATTCGATTACATTGGCCGGACATAGCGGGGCTTACCGGGTCATCAGCCGGATCCTTAATCAATCGCCCGTGCAGGAAGTGATCCTTTTTGACGCGATGTATGGTGGTAACGAGCAATACCTCCAGTGGCTATCTGTTCCGGAACATCGGTTCATCCATATTTATACCAAAGATGGCGGCACGTTTGATAACAGCCGGCTGATCATGCGCACACTAACAGATTCGCTGCACATCCCTTTTTTCTCGGGTGATGAAGAAAATGTGGGTGATGCCGAATTAAAGAAGCATCATAAACTCTTTATTTACAGTAGTAAAAAGCACAACGAAGTGATTACCCATAACCGGAACTGGGAAAGATTTTTGCGGTATATACCTGCTGAGAAATAGTATAAATACGCTACCATAGGCCAATCATTTCTGTTAGTTTAACGCATTAAATCTGTGATATGCGTAAAACAACCCAGACTTACCCAGTAGAAGTAGTAGAACGGATCTTTTATGTACGGGCGCAGAAAATCATGCTTGATTTTGACCTTGCACAGATGTATGGTGTAGAAACGAGGGTGTTAAAACAAGCGGTAAAGCGTAACCTGGATCGATTCCCGAAAGATTTCATGTTTCTGCTTAACCAGATCGAAATCAAAAATATGGTATCACAAAATGTGATACCATCCCGCAGCATATTGGGTGGGGCAAAACCGATGGCTTTTACCGAACAGGGTGTATCGATGCTTTCTACCGTTTTACAGAGCAAAAGAGCTATTAAAGTGAATATTACCATTATGCGTGCCTTTGTACAAATGCGCCAATTAATAGAAGGAAATAAAGAACTGGCAAGAAAGATCGGAGAACTTGAAAAAAAATATGATGGGCAGTTTAAAATGGTATTTGATGCCATCAA
>SCVK01000345.1 GCA_004297075.1 Chitinophagaceae bacterium | reverse complement strand
GAACGGATATCTACTTCGCGGGGCAGGATCTCGCTGAAAGCGGGCATTAACAATACATCGTCGAATGTGAGACCTTCGCCGAATAACCTGGAAGAAGCAGACTTGGTGCGGGGAGGAGTATTTCTTGTTGCCATGTGCAAAGATAGTGCTGCAGGTAAATTCAGTCCAAAACTTTTTCATACAGCTATATAACCGCCTGTAACAGCAAGGGTTTGGCAGGAATAATACCCCTATTTACCAATGGATTTGTTTTTATTTTTGAGCAATGACAAGAATTGCTCCTGCTGCAGATACCCCTTATTTTAACTTCCAGTTCGGTTTACTCTGCTTCAGTAATTTCCTCTTCAGTACCAGTTTCAGCATGCTGATTCCTGAATTGCCGGGTTACCTCACCAGCCTGGGAGGAGCTGAGTACAAGGGATTAATCATCGCACTGTTTACGCTCATGGCAGGCATCTCAAGACCATTCAGTGGAAAATTAACCGATACCGTTGGACGTGTACCCGTGATGATCTTTGGTTCGTTGGTATGTGTGATCTGTAGTCTCTTATATCCCGTACTTACCTCCGTGAGCGGTTTTTTGTTGTTACGTTTTTTTCATGGGTTTTCTACCGGATTTAAGCCAACCGCTACATCGGCCTATGGAGCAGATGTGGTACACGAATCAAGAAGGGGAGAAGCATTGGGTGCACTGGCTATCGGCTACAGTCTGGGTTCTTCTATCGGCCCGCTGGCGGGTAGTTTTCTGGTGATGCACTATTCCTACAATACCATGTTTATCGTGTCGGCTGTTTTTGCATTGGGTTCAGTCACCATACTGTATAATATTAAGGAAACATTACCCAACCCACAACCTTTTACGATCAGTCTGCTGCATATTAAAAAAGATGAAATTTTTGATAATACTTCTGTTCGTCCGGCTATTATTATGACACTGTTATGTTTTTCGATAGGGGTGGTACTTACTTTATCGCCCGATCTCAGTGAGTCGGTGGGGCTGAAGAACAAAGGGTTCTTTTATGCCTGTTATACAATTGCCTCCCTGGCGATACGGGTTGCAGCAGGCAAAGTTTCCGACCGTCACGGAAGGATCATTGTGCTGATCTTTTCATCATTTACCATGTTGGTTGCAATGGTGGTATTGTCGCTGGCACATACCATAATCATGGTGATCATCAGTGCCTGTCTGCTGGGTTTTAGTGTAGGCATGAACGGACCTACCCTGATGGCCTGGACAGTAGACCTCTGCAAACCGGAGAACCGCGGAAGAGCCGTGGCATCTGTGTATATTGCGCTGGAGCTGGGTATCGGCAGCGGCGCATTGATCTCGGGATGGATTTACCGGAACAGGTTAGAGAATTTGTTGTACGCTTTTTTATTACCCGGTTTACTGGCATTGGTGGCCATGTTATTACTGCTGAACTGGCGAAGGAAAGAAACCATGCTGCAGGAACAGCAACAGACAGTTTATGATCTGCCTGAGTAAATAATTTTTGGAAAGTGCTGAAACTCTCCAAAAGTTAAGAATTAAAGAAGCCGGTATATTTTACCTGGCAGCGATACAACAATATTCTGCAACTCAAGCTTTAACAAAATCGCCGCTACCGTACTGCTGCTTAGACCGCTTCGCAGATACAGTATGTCTATAGGAGTTCCTTCCTGTTCCGATAACAGATCAACAATAATTTTTTCATCCGGGGTCAATTCTATGAAGAGCTCTTTCTGTTTTTTGATAACCGGCTTTTTCTTTTCTACCCAACCCAGTATATGCAGTAAATCTTCTGCGCCAGTGTATACCATGGCTTTGTTCTGTTTGAGCAGTTGCAGGCAACCACTGCTCTTGGAATCCGTGATTTTTCCGGGTACCGCAAACAGATCGCGGTTATAGGTGTAAGCCAGTTCTGCCGTAATCATACTGCCTCCTTTATTGGCCGTTTCTATCACAATGGTAGCATCTGCCATACCGGCCACAATCCGGTTTCGCCGGGGAAAATTGTGTTTGTCGGGCTGTGTATGCCGTCGGAATTCCGTTAACAATGCACCCTGCCCGGTGATCTCTCTGGCAAGCGACCTGTGCTGCATCGGGTACACCGTATCCAATCCATGCCCCAACACCCCGATGGTGGGTAACCCATATTGTAAAGCCGAACGGTGTGCTATGGCATCAATCCCGAAAGCAAGTCCGCTCACGATCATTACCTGTTGCTCCTGCAGATCTGCCACCAGTTGTTCCGTAACCTGCCGGCCATAATCTGTATGGTTCCTCGTGCCGATAATACTGATGATATACCGGTGGTTACAATCTGCATTACCGGTATAATACAAAAGAGTGGGCGGATCATAACAGTGTAATAAACGTTGCGGGTAGGCAGCGTCGGTGAGGAAGATGGTTTGTATACCGTGTTGTTCGGTAAAACGGATCTCGGTTTCTGCTTCACCAAAATCGTCCCATTCCTTGATCGATCTGGCACAGGCTTCGCCAATGCCTTCTATAACGGCAATCTCTTTTTTCTTTGCCCTGAATACAGCCTCGGCTGTTCCGAAATGATCCACTAACTGGCGGGCGCGGATGGCTCCCAGTTCGGGTACCAGGGTAAGGGCTACCTGGTAATACAATTCATCCTGCATACAAACAGTTTTAATCCTGTTCAATGTCTGCAAAATCTCTGCATTCCGGTTAGGTATTTATACGCTACAAACCGGTGATTGTAAACGTAGTTCTCCGGTTCTGTGCCCTGCCGGCTTCGGTAGTATTATCGGCAACCGGTTGGGTGGCGCCATATCCTTTATAGGTAAGCCTGTCAGCTGCAATTCCTTTTCCCTTCAGATAATCCGCAATGGCTTTGGCACGGTTGGTGGCCAGTACCTGGTTGTCTTCTGCCTTGCCAATATTATCTGTATGTCCGCTGATCTCCACTTTCAGGGTGGGATTTTCTGTTAACACCTGCAGTAAACGATCCAGCTCAATCAATGCACCGGCTGGTAACTCAAATGAATTACTGGCAAACCGGATATTCTGAAAAACACTGACCGCATTCAGTTCTACCGGTTGCAATAAAATATCTTTCCGGTAAACACTATCCGCTTCCATGCTGCCCAATGCATATAATTCACTGTAAAAAAGATATCCTTTGCGGTTAACAGTGAATGTGTAGTCTTTACCGGTTGGCAGTGTAATAAAGTAATCACCCAGTTCATCCGTCTGCACTTTCATCAGCAAACTGTTATTACTGTTGTTAATCAGTTCTACAGAAGAAGGCAATGGCTTTCCGGTCTTTTTATCGGTCACTTTTCCTTTCACATATAAAGTACGGTAAGGACGTATATCCGGCCGCAGATCAAATTTGTACAGATCAAGTCCTCCGCGACTATCGCTCCTGTCGCTGGCATAATACGCTGTTAATCCATCTGCCGAAACTGCCAGGCTGCCTTCATTCTCGATGGTATTGATCGGGTAGCCGAGGTTCTCCGGTTTGCCCCATTCACCATTCAGGTTTCTGCGTATCACAAACAGGTCCGATCCGCCATATCCCGGTAAGCCATCAGAAGTATAGTAAAGTGTCTGGTTATCGGCATGGATAAAAGGTGCTTTTTCATCTCCGGCAGAATTGATATCCGGTCCCATATTCACAGCCGGCCCCCATTTGCCGTTGGGTTGGCGGTAACTTACATACAGGTCGCTTCCACCATAACCATCGGGACGGTTGCTGATAAAATACAGGGCACGCTTATCCGGACTCAACGTAGGTCCGCTTTCATACGCATCAGTATTGATATTCGAGCCCAGGCTCTGGGGTTCGCTCCAGCCCTGCGGGGTGTAATAGGAAATGTAAATATCAAAACTACGGTAGCTCTGTGTACTGAGTTGACCGGCAAATATCATCCATTCGCCATCCTGCGAAACAGATAAGGCACCTTTATTGGGTTCCTCATTGATGTCTCCATCAATCAGTTTCCATTTGCCAAATCCTTTTTTATGCATGGCACTCTCTATAAAATCTTCGCGCCCACGTTGTCCCAATCGGGTAAAAACCAGCAGACTGTCTGTTACGGTAACAGATGGGTAGTATTCCGATTGTGCCGTATTCACACTATCGCCCAGGTTTATCGGGGTAAATAAGTAAGAAGTGGATGGATGTTCTTTCGCATAACGGATCGCAAATTCGTAACAACGGATCCGGTATGCTGCGCTTTTGATACTGCGTTCATTCAGTTTGGGATAACGCAGAAAAGATCTTGCCGCAGCCAATGCTTCTTCAAATTTACCCAGTCCGGCAAGGTTAATGGAATAGGGGAGATTGTATAACAGAAAATACGCCGTGTCTTTGTTACGTGCTTTCTCATACAGCTTCACCGATTGGTCATATTTTTTCAATTGCCCCAACGCACCGGCCAGCGATAAATAGGCATCTACAAAATTGCTGTCTTCCTTGATGGATTGTAATAGTATCGGAACAGCTTCCTGCAACTGCCCGTCTTGTAGAAGGTCGAGTGCTTTTTCATAATTTTTTACCGCTTTCGGATTTACGCGCTCGGGCTCATAAACCTGTGAAAAACCATGGGTGGATACCAGCACCAGTAGACAGAATAAAAAGATTTTCATAGCAGGAACAAGATCGTAAAAAAGCAAAACAGGACCATGTTAAAGTTATTGTTCCTTTTCAACAATAGCTGTTAAGTTAAATCAGGGTACGTTGATGTATTTGTGTACCTGCAGGCTCAGTTCCCATTGCGGATGGTCTTTGATATACTCGATGATCAGGGGTGTCATCTCTGCGGCTTTATCCCATTCGGGCTGCAGGTACAGTTTACAATGGTTGTTTACCTGCGCTGCATAGGTTTCGGCCCAGGCAAAATCGTGTTTGTTAAAAATAACCACTTTCAATTCATGTGCCAGCGAAATAATAGCGGGTAACGGGGCTTTGAATTTTTTAGGCGAGAGGCAGATCCAGTTCCATTCTCCACTCAGTGGCGAGGAGCCGGAGGTTTCCATATTGGTTTCAAAACCGGCTGTATGTAATGCTTTTGTAAGGGTATCCAGGTTATGCAGCAAAGGTTCGCCACCGGTGATCACGGCCAGGCGGCCGGGAAATGTTTTAGCAGCAACTACTATTTCTTCCACAGATTTTTGTGGATGTTGCATAGCGTCCCAGCTATCTTTTACATCACACCATACACAACCCACATCACATCCCCCCAGCCGTATAAAATACGCGGCCCGGCCCTGGTGAAAACCTTCTCCCTGAATGGTGTAGAAAGCCTCCATAACGGGAAGAGTATGTAGAGTAGATGTAGTCATGTCAGAAATGGGGTACTTACGAGTTCTGCAATTGAATATCGAATATCGAACAGTGAATGTCGAATGCAGATCGGAGTGATACTTCGGCGTTCGGTGTTCCCTGTTCGATATTCGGCATTTCTTATAACTGGTTCTGTTTATACGCCTGTAAAGTATTTTTCAATAATCCGGCAATGGTCATCAGTCCTACACCACCGGGTACCGGCGTAATGGCGGATGTTTTGGGTGCTACTTCTGCAAATGCCACATCACCTTTAATGCGGAAGCCTTTTTTAGCGGTAGCATCGTCTACACGGGTAATACCCACATCAATTACCACGGCACCTTCTTTTACCATATCTGCCTTTACAAACTCGGGGCGGCCCAGCGCGGCTACCAGAATATCTGCCTGCAAACAGATCTCTTTCAGGTTAGGGGTATGGGAGTGACAGATGGTTACAGTGCAGTTGCCTCTTTTTTGGTTACTGCTGAGCAGGATACTCATGGGTCTGCCTACAATATTGCTGCGTCCTATCACAACGGCATGTTTGCCTTTGGTGGGGATGTCAAACAGTTCGAGCATCAGCATAATGCCATAAGGAGTAGCGGGGATAAAACTTGGTAAACCCTGCACCAGTTTACCGGCACTGCTGGGATGAAAACCATCCACATCTTTTGATGGATCAATGGCTTCGATCACTTTCTGTTCGCTGATCTGTTTGGGCAGGGGTAACTGCACCAGAATGCCATCCACATCTTTATCATTGTTCAGGGCGGCGATAGCTTCGAGTAATACGTTTTCGGCCACATCACTCTCCAGCCGGATCAGGGTAGAGCGGAACCCTACTTCTTCGCAGTTCTTGACCTTACTGGCCACATAGGTTTCGCTGGCACCGTTGGTACCTACCAGAATGGCCGCCAGGTGTGGGGCTCTTTTACCTTCGGCAAGCAGGTGCGTGGTCTCTTCCCTGACCTCGTTTTTTACCGCAGCAGAAGCGGTTTTTCCATCTAATAATAGCATATAAATGCAAAAATATCCGAATTGGGGCAGCCCCTGCTTTTTTTTTCAGATTTCCCGACTGTTTTTGAGGGATTAACAGGTATTGGGACTTCAGTGAAGCAGTTTGGCGAGAAAGAGGCGAAAACAATAAATATTTAAATAGCAAATATTTACTGATTATCAACTATTTATTATATACAAAAAAATCATATTAACTTTATTTTTGCGTTTAGCGCAGCAAATTTTCTCTTTCCTTGGTCTATCACCCGTTCGGGCGCATGTTAACTGATTGTAAATTTTGTTGAATTAGTTTTTTTTTAACATTTGACATGATTGGTTATATTCGTCCACTCAAAAGTTTATCCAAAAACTAAAAACATGAAGAAAATTG
>SCVK01000344.1 GCA_004297075.1 Chitinophagaceae bacterium | reverse complement strand
CTCGAAACCAATGGATATACCGTAGTGGTGGTAGCCAGTCCGCCACCCAAAGCCGCCCCGGCTGCACCTGTAGCAGAAGGCACCGAAGCACCTCCTCCGCCACCTCCCGCACCTGAAACATTTACCATTGGGGTTACCGATGTGATGTTCAATGCCACCAATGCCATATTTGGCCGTTTGCTGAAAACCAGTAATGGCAGAATTGTAACACTGGCTTACTGGAAACAGAAAGAACGGTTTCCACACGACCAGATCCCTTATTACGAGAACCTGTAAGATGGATTTACAGGCGTTTGTTGCTGCCTGATAGGTACTAAAATAAAGATGCGGCAGCTATTGCATTTGGCTGGGAACTGTTGTAACTTTTAGCAACCAAAATTTATCCCATGAAACAGTATCATATTGTTTCCCGGATCGCTATCTATCTGTTAGCAGCAGTGATGATTGCCTACGGCTTCATTCACTTATTCAAACCACATGATCTTGTTGTATATATCCCCGATTATGTTCCGGGTGGTGTATTATGGGTACATGTGGTAGGTGTTGCTTTTATCCTGGGTGGGCTCTCTTTTATACTGAACCGCTGGGTAAAAATGGCAGGTTACCTGCTGGCAATACTGCTTTTTGTATTTGTGATCGTCATTCACCTGCCCAATTACCTGAATGCCGGTAACGCAGAAACCAAAGCCATGGCATTGATCAATATGCTGAATGATACAGCTATTGCGGGTTTTGCCCTGCACCTGGCAGCCGGGGCTCACCACCAGAAACTGCACCTGGAAGACAGTGATTAGAAAGGGGTACCATAACTGCATCAACCTGCCCTGGTGGGTAGTTAGTGTTTATTTGTCATAACCTGTCTGCTAACGACGGGCCGGAATCTGTTGCAGCAACCAGTTGCTGAATTCTCCGGCGGCTATTGCATTCTGGAAATCTGGGTTGAGTCTGTCGTTTACGATATACTCATTATAGATCCATGGATCTGTAACAGCGAACACGGTTCCTTTGCCATACCGGGCAGTAGCCATGATCACATCCCCTTTGTCTTCCAGTACCGCCCGGGCATTGGGCTGCAGGGCAATGGTGCAGATCCCTTTCAGGTACAGTTGTTTGCCTTTTTGAAAAATGGGGTGTTGGGCAGGCACCATGATCTTTCCTACACTAATATCTTTCTGTACCGAATTGCGCACTTTGTCTGTGAAATGCATGCCGAACAGATCTGCCAGCTGGTTAAACTGATGCAGTTCGGCGTTGGCAGAATCATTCACCATCATTACCAGAACGCCTCCCTTTTTTACCCATGCTGCGATGTTTGCTGCATGGGTGGCCGTCATCAGGTTGGGTGCCGGACTTTCTTTATCTGTATCCGGATCGGTGATAATATAGATATCTGTTCCCTTCAGACTGGCTGCGGTGGGAGCTGCCGGCAGACTTTTTACAATGGCATTTTTTGATCTGAAACTGTCTGCCCAGATCGAATAACCATTGATGCTTTTATCTTCCCATGTATAGTGAAAACGCTCCACTACACCCTGTGCGTTCTTTTTATATTCATTATTGAAAAAGTAATCCAAGGTTACGGTAGCGGGCTGTGCCAGCAGGCTGCCAGAGAGAACCAGGAGACTATATAACAGCAGGGCGAAGTGTTTTTTCATGCTCTTTTTGAATAAATATACATGCTTAGCGGCTTCTTTACCGCGCAGAATCCCCTATTCTCCGAAATCGTTTTCGTACTTATTTTAAGCTGGTTTAAACGTTTTACTAAAAGGATTTAATAAGTTTAGTTCACCATTGCTCCGATCGTACACTGTATGACGTTGTAATGGAACCAACAATTGCTAAACATAAAATTGCTATTATGAGAAAAGTTTTCCTCCTCTCTATGCTGCTGTTATCCATAGCCAGCATGGCCTGGGCCCAAAACCGCCACCTGACCGGCCGCGTTGTTAACAACGAAAACGGAACGGTTCTGTCGGGTGCCAGTGTTACTGTAAAAGGTACTTCCCGCGGCACGGTTACAGATGCAGACGGTAAATTTACCATCAGTATTCCTTCTAACGGGACTACGGTCCTTGTGATTGCTTCGGTTGGTTTTGCCAGCCAGGAAGTGTATGTGGAAAAACAGACGACTTTAACGGTGAGTCTGGTTTCAGAAATAAAATCGCTGGAAGACATCGTAGTAGTTGGTTACGGTGAAAGAAGAAAGCGCGACCTCACTGGTGCGTTGGTTTCGGTGCAATCCAAAGATATTGTTCGTGCCAACCCGGTGCAGGCGGCCAAAGCGATACAAGGTCAGGTAGCAGGTGCTACGGTAACCAAATCGAGTAACAGACCCGGTGCCGGTTACAGTATTACTATCAGAGGAGAAAATACGATCAATAACTCCACACAACCCCTGATCGTGATCGATGGTTTGATGGGCGGTGATCTCAACAACCTGAACCCGAACGATATCCAGACAATGGATGTGCTGAAAGATGCTTCTTCCACCTCTATATATGGTGCCCGTGGTGCCAATGGTGTGGTAATCGTTACCACCAAAAAAGGGATATCCGGCAAACCCAAAGTAACCTACGATGGGTATGTGGGTTCCAAATACCTGGCACATGTTCCCAGACTGAGAACAACTCCGGAGTTTTATAAGTTGGCTTTTACAGACAGGGTTGCAGCGGGTTTATCGGGAACAGTATTTACTACTGCAGAGCAGCAGAAGATTGATGCGGGGCAAACCACTGATTGGGTAGATCTTGCCACCGATCCGGGATTACAAACCAGCCATAATATCAGCGTTTCAGGTGGTAGTGAGAAAACCACTTACCGTTTTTCGGGTGGTTTCCTGAATGAGAAAGGTAATGTGTTATATACCGGATTCAAACGGTATAACCTGAATGCCGGACTAGACAGTAAAGTGGGTGAGCATGTAAAAGTAGGGTTCACTTCTTATCTTACCTACAGCGACCAGAACTGGGGTTCTCAGGAATCACTGCGTGGTGCTTTCCGTGCAAGACCTACCGGTACTGTTTACTATAAAGACCTCACCAATCCATCGCAGAATGGAGATATTGATGTAAACGGTCTGGCCATCTGGATGGGAATCAACGACAAACAGGTGCCTAATCCTTTGAGTGATATTGATCCTACTACTTCTAAACTGCAGACCACCACTTTGTCTGCCATCACCAATGCTTATATGGAAGTGGCTATTGCCAAGGGACTTACTTTCCGTTCATCACTTTCTGCTTCTTATAATACACAGCAGATCGGCGACTGGAGAGGCACCTGGTCCAAATCTCAGATCGGTAGCAAACCTCGTACCCAGCTGGATAACAGGAAGACAGCCAATTACACCATTGATAATATTGTGAATTATAAAAAAGAATTCGGCAAACACAGACTGGAATTTACCGGATTGCAGAGTGCCTTTTACCAGCGTGATGAACTTGCTACCATTGCTGTAAAAGACCTGCCCTATGTATCCTACTGGTATGCCTTAAATACCGGAACCATTACGGCACAGGGTAGCTCACTGGTAGAACGTTCTTTATCATCTTATATGGGAAGAATCAACTATACTTTTAATGAGAAATATCTTTTAACGGTAACAGGTCGTTCAGATGGTGCTTCTCAGTTGGCCGAAGGTAATAAATGGGCTTTCTTCCCTTCAGTAGCATTGGCCTGGAGACTGGGAGACGAGAATTTTATGATGAAACAGAATGTTTTCTCTAATGTAAAACTGCGCATGAGTTATGGAGAAGTAGGTAACTCAACAGTTAATCCCTACAGTACACAGGCCAGTTTGCTGAATACGGGTTATGATTTTGATGGTGCAGCTGCTATGGGTTTTGCGCCGCTGAACCTGGCCAATAAAGACCTGAAATGGGAGAGAAGTAAGGAGTTGAACCTGGGTCTTGATTTCAGTGTATTGAAGAACCGTGTTACCGCTTCCGTAGAATTGTACAGCAGAAAAACGGTGGATCTGATTCTGAACCAGAAGATCCCGAATGTAACCGGTTTTAACCAGGTTACGGCCAACGTAGGTAAGATCCAGAACAAGGGTATTGAACTTACCCTGAATACAGTGAACATTGCGAAAGAAAATTTCAGATGGAACAGTTCTTTTGCGTTTACGCTTAACAGAAACAAATTACTGGAACTATATGGCGATGGACAACTGGTGGATAAAGGAAATAAATTGTTTGTAGGTTATCCCATCAGGGCCAATTTTGATTACCAGTTTGCCGGTATCTGGCAACTGGCCGATTCGAATGCTGCCAAAGTATATAAGCAGTTACCCGGTTCTGTACGGGTAGTAGACCAGAACAACGATAACCAGATCTCTTCCTCCAATAATATTGATGACAGGGTTTACCTGGGAACACAAATGCCTAACTGGATTCTGGGTGTAACCAACCGTTTTAATTACAAGAATTTTGATCTTTCTTTCTTCCTGTATTACAGAAACGGTGTTCAGTACAGTAACTCAACTTTGTCCGGAACTTTCGGAGAGCTGGGCACACGTTACAATTCATTGGCATCTTTGAATTACTGGACAAAAGACAATCCATCAAACACTTATTTTTCACCTTATGTGGCCAATCCTTACAGATCGGCCATCAATTACCAGGATGCCAGTTTCCTGCGCGTGTCTGATATAACATTGGGTTATACATTGCCTAAAAGAACTTTAGATAGACTGAAAATCAGTAGTGCCCGTTTTTATGGGCAGGTTACCAATCCTTTTATTTTCACCAAGTATACAGGATTTGATCCGGAATTCAATTCTGCGATCTATCAGGATGATGTGCCATCTGTATTGTTAACGTTCGGCTTTAATGTCAGTTTCTAAACTTCATCAAAACTTATCATTATGAAATCAATATTTAATATACGGAATGCAGTCATCACCTTCGCTTTTGCGGGTGTTTTGGGTACGGGCTGCAAAAAGGATTTTCTGAATGAGAATCCGGTATCTACACTTACAACGGATGTGTATTATAAAACAGCCACGGGTTTTGATGACCTGGTGAAATCCTGTTACCCTTTATTGCGGAATATCCACCAGGCAAGATCGCTGGTGCTGAATGGTACCGACCTGTTTTACCCAGGTGGTTATAACGATCCCAAGTTTGCCACAGCGCCCGCCAATGCCGGTTCGCTGAACCAGTACGATGTGGGGCTGAATGGGTCTCTCGCTGATCTTGGTACGCTCTGGACCTTTCTCTATGCAGAGATCGGCCGTACCAACACAGCCATTACCCGTGCGCCAGGTGTTAGCGGTATGACGGATGCCTTAAAAGCTACGAGGGTTTCTGAAGCCAAGTTCCTGCGTGCCTTATCTTATTTCTACCTGGTGCAGCAGTGGGGAGATGTTCCGATGCCGTTAACAGAAACACAAGGTGCGAGTAAAGAAGCCAAAAGAGTTCCTTCTGCTGATATTTACAAACAGATCATCAGTGATCTGCTGGAGGCCGAGGCCAGTCTGCCGGCCGTTGCTTCTGATTATGGAAGAGTAACTAAAGGTGCAGCACAGTTCTTGTTGTCTAAGGTTTACCTGACACGAGGCTGGAACTTTAAGAATGCATTAGGTGGTACACCGGCGGATTTTAATTCAGCCCTGCAATATGCTGATAAAGTAATCACTGCGTATCCACTGGCTGCGAAATACAAAGACCTGTTCCCGGTACGCTCCGAAAATCCGTTAACACAGTATACCGGTGCACAGAATGATAAAAATGCCGAGATCATTTTTTCTATTCAGTGGAACGCTGATGTACTCACCAATAAAACCGATCCTGCTTTTACACAGGATGCGGCGGGTGGTAATAACCTGCATTCTGTATTTGGCGGTGGTGGCGAAGGTTTTCCCGGTACCAAGGGAAGAACCAGTGATTATAATCGTTCGCAACCTATTTACCCGTTGGGTGCAGCTATCTACCGTATGTATGATCCCCAGATAGATTCACGTTATGACCATAATTTTCTGGATGTGGGTTATGCCTTGTTACCTGTAACCGGATTTTTACCTATCAAAAATAATACAACCGTAAAAGTAGATTTCAAAGCGGGCGATACAGTTGTTTATTATCGTCCATGGAACAGACCTGCCACTACTTCCGCTGAAAGAGGTGTTGATGTGGGAGGTACGCGTAAATACTCTGTTATTAACTGCGATGAGTGGGGTGGTGGATATGCGATTGTGGGAGGTGTGTCGGTTACCAATCTGCCTGCCGGCGAACCCAACATGTGGAAGTTCTGGCAGCCGGGCATTCCTTACGGTGATGCTTACGGAACCTTTAACGAATCTGTTTTCCGTGCCGCAGAAGCTTACCTGATTGCAGCCGAAGCCATTGTAAAAGGTGCTACCGGTGGTAAATTAGGTGGTGCGGAAGTGTACTATAACAAAGTGCTCGACCGTGCGCTGACCACTGCCGGTGCTGATCCTAAATGTGCACAGGCACCGGAAGATATCAAATCGCAGGCTGCCGTTTCTTACCGTGCTACTGCTGCCAATATTTCTGTTGACCTGATTTTAGATGAAAGAGCCAGGGAACTGCTGGGTGAATACGACAGGTGGTTTGATCTGAAGAGAACGGGCAAACTGATTGAGCGCGTGTTGAGGTTCAACCCATGGGCCAAGAAGAGCAACAGCATCAAAGACATACATTATTTAAGACCGATTCCACAGAGTGAGATAGACTTGTCGTATCCTGCTATGTCACAGAATCCTGGTTATTAATGGTTGTTGGTAAAAGGATCTGTTCAGTGGGATATGTCTCCTGTTGCTGAACAGGTCCTTTTTCTTTACCTGTGAAACTGGTGTATAGTATGGTTATACGTACCTGATAGTGATCTGGGTTGCAGCGCATTTTGTGTAACCGATTCCAATAGTTTAGTAATCTTTTCAATCATTTTTCCAGAAAAGTATCCTCTTATGAGATGCAGTAAAATTGCCTTATTGGTTTCGCTGTTCCTTTTACAGGGTGCAGTCTCTTCTGCACAAGGCGTTAGCAAACCCAAGCCCCGTTTTGTAGACCTGGTAGAACCGATGGTAGATGCCGCCCATTCCAGATTTTTTTATTTTAGTTCGGCTTCGCGTCCGTTCGGAATGGTAAACCTGAGTCCGGATATGGTACTCAAGGGCACCTGGAATACCGGTTACCGCTACAACGAGGATACCATCAAGGTATTCAGCCATATTCATTGCTGGGAGCTTTCCGGGATTCCGGTACTGCCTACTACGGGCGTGTTCAAAGGACAGCTGGGTCCCGACAATTATGGCTCCAGTTATTCGCACCAGCAGGAGATTGCCAGACCGGGTTATCATAAAGTAGTACTGAAAGATTATGGGGTTACAGCAGAACTCAGTTCAACCACCCGCGTAGGATTTCATAAATACACGTATCCAAAATCGGCGGCCAGTCATATCCTTTTCGATTTCACCACCATGCTCGGTTCTTCCGAAACACAGAGTGCCCGCGTGAAAAAAATAAGTAATCAGTCGATAGAGGGAGAAGTAACAATGGCAGCAACCATTCGCCGACCCAAACCCATTACCGTTTATTTTGTTACCGATTTTGATAAACCCTTCGAGTCGTTCAACGGCTGGCAGGATGGTAAACTGACCGGTGTGCAGGAACAGGTATCTGGTTCGCACAACGGTGTCTATGTAAGTTTTGCCACCACAGCCAATGAAGTAAGACAGATGAAAGTAGCCATCTCTTACGTAAGTATTGAAGAGGCCAGAAAGAATATGCAGGCTGAATTACCACATTGGGATTTTAACCGCATCGTAAAAGAATCATCCAACGAGTGGAACGAATGGCTCAGCAGAATACAGGTAGAAGGAGGTACCCTTACCGAACAAAGACGTTTTTATACTGATCTCTGGCATGCACTGCAGGGACGGAGAATTGTGAGTGATGCCAGCGGCACCTACATCGACAATACAGGGACACAACCCCGTAAGCGCCAGGTTCCGCTGGGTGCAAACGGTAAGCCAAAATTCAATGAATACAATTCTGATTCTTTTTGGGGTGCACAATGGTCGCTGAACACTTTGTGGCACCTCGTGTATCCCGAAGTGACAGAATCGTTCATCAACTCGCTTTTATTAATGTATGATGATGGCGGGCTGATACCCCGCGGTCCATCCGGCGGCAATTATACCTATGTAATGACGGGAGCTGCCACTACTCCCTTTATTGTGAGTGCTTACCTGAAAGGCATCAGGGGATTTGATATTGCCAAAGCTTACGAGGGTATGCGCAAAGATCATTTTCCGGGTGGCATGATGAGTAAGGTAGGGTATGAGCACACTACTTTTAAAGGTGGTGGGATTGAAGAATATATGGAGCTGGGATATGTGCCTTATCCGCTCAGTAAGATCAAATACGGATTCCATATGGATGGTGCTACCCAGACACTGGAATATGCTTACCAGGATTATGCACTGGCACAGATGGCCAAAGTGCTGGGTAAAAAAGAAGACTATGAGTTATTCAGCAAACGGGCGTTGAACTACCAGAATGTATTTAACAAAGATACCGGATGGATGTGGACACGTAACCGCGAGGGAAAATGGAACCAGCCAATTGATATCCTGCAGTATGAACATGGGTTTGAAGAAGGAAATGCAGCCCAATACACCTGGTGGGTGCCGCATGATGTAAAAGGATTGATAAACATGATGGGTGGAGCAGAAGTTTTTACCAATAAACTGAACCGCTCTTTTCTCGAAGCCAGAACCCACAGTTTTGTTTCGGGTAAATCAGAGAATCCGACCGACCAGGAATTACTGCGAAGAGTGTATATCAATTACGGTAACCAGCCCTGTATGCAAACGCCTTTCCTGTTCAACTATGCGGGAAAACCCTGGTTAACACAATACTGGACCCGCCAATTGATTGATTCAGTATACAGTGGCATCTCTCCGCAGAAAGGATATAGTGGCGATGAAGACCAGGGCCTGATGGGGTCACTGGCGGTCTTACTTAAAATCGGACTTTTCTCTACGAACGGCGGTACTTCCGAAAAACCTTTTTATGAGATCAGTAGTCCTGTTTTCAATAAGATCACCATTAAACTTGATCCCAGATATTATCCGGGAAAAGAATTTGTGATAGTAGCGAGAAACAACGCGCCGGGCAATGTATACATCCGGAAAGCGAGCCTGAACGGAATATCCTGGAACCAACCCTGGTTTCTGCATGATACGCTGGTGAAGGGTGGAAAACTGGTGCTCGACATGGATGCAAGGCCTAACGAGTTATGGGGCAGCGATCTGGGCAAAGCACCACCTTCCATGTCGGGTTCTAAATAAAAGAAATTGAAAACAATTCCTATGAAGAAAATTTCAATGAAAGATATAGCCCAGGAACTCAATACCTCGATCACAACGGTTTCATTTGTGATCAACGGGAAAAGTGCCGAAATGGGTATCAGTCCGGCTACGGAAAAAAAAGTGCGTGACCTTATCAAAAAAAGAGGCTTTAATCCCAACAGTGCTGCCAGAATGTTACGAACCGGCAAGTCCAAAACCATTGGACTTATTGTAGAAGATATCGGGAACTATTTTTTCGGAAATATTGCCAAGATCATTGAAGTAGAAGCCAATAAAAACGGGTACAGTGTCTTTTTCAGCAGCACCGAAAATAATGATGATACAGCACGTCAGCTGATCAATAAAATGCGAAACAGTTCTGTAGATGGATATATCATTACGGCCACACAGGGTATCCGCGAAGAGATCCTGAAGCTGAAAAAGGAAAATGTTCCCTTTGTACTCATAGACAGGTTAATTCCTGATGTGGAAACCAATTATGTAATACTCGATAATTATTCAGGTAGCTATAATCTTACCCGTCATCTTATCGATAACGGGTATCAAAAGATCGGTTTTATTTCCATCTTCAGCGAAATGTCGATGATGACAGAAAGAGAAAAAGGATTTCAGCAGGCGATGACAGATGCAAAACTTACCGTTCCGGCCAAATCAATCCTGAAAGTAAATTTTTCTGACAGCGAAGAGAAGATTATCAAAACCATTACCCGATACGTAAAAGCCAATCCCCAGCTGGATGCTTTGTTTTTTGCCACCAACTACCTCGGTGTGATGGGAATTGATGCTTTACAGAAATGCAAGCTGACCATTCCCACAGATATTGCGGTAGTTAGTTTTGATGATAATGACCTGTTCCGGCTATTGTCTCCTTCCATCACGGTGGCGGCACAACCTATTAAGGAAATCGCGATCCAGTCGATTGAACTGTTATTAAAAGTGATTAAAAAAGAACAGAAACAATCTATGACAGTGGGAGAGATTATTAAACCTGAGATCATTATCAGGGAGTCTTCTCCCAAAATTAAAAAATAGTAACCGCTTGGTATAAATGAATTATTCTGCCTATCCTGACAACTCATGCAAAAAAGAAAATTACTTTATCAGCTAAACCCCGGTGTAAAGGGTTCCGGAGATTTTCAGAAGCAAGTAGATATAATCACTTGCAGCCAGAATGCTTTTTTGACAGGGAATAGTAAAAACGTACAAACCCGGAACACAAGATCTGTTCGCCGGTACGTGTATGGTCTGGCAGTAGTAGTTTTTTTCTTTCTTGCTGGCTTTAACAACAACTCATCTGCGCAGCAGAAGGCTGTCTATAATATGTTTCTCGAAGAACCCATACCTGCCAATGGAACTGAGGTGTTCTTTAATGCACCAGTGTTACGCTGGCCTTTTCAGAAAGGGAAACGGGCCACTTACGACGTTCAGCTTTCGCCCAGTAGTAGTTTTGAAAAAAGCGCCACACTTACTGCAGAAAAACTAAGTGGAGCCATGTATAATCCGCATCAGGCATTGGCTACAGGTAATTGGTATTGGCGTTATAAGGTTACAGGTAAAGACTGGTCGGCAGTGTATCATTTCAGGATTACAGATAAAGCCGTATCTATGGTATCTCCTACGGCCGAAAAATTTTTAGCATCAGTTCCCAATGAACATCCGCGGATTCTGGCCAATGGCAAAGCGGATAAACTAACAGCGTTTATAAATACACCAGACGCCAGAACAATTCTTTCAGAAGCAGACCGGGCTCTCAGCAGGGGAATCTATACGGAAGCAGATGCGCAACCTGCCGTAAAAGGCTTTAATGCCGAGCAGGATAAAAAAATTCTGTCTGATGCAATTGTAGCGCTTGGCAACCATGTATATAAAATGGTGCTGCCCTTATGCCAGGCCTACCTGCTCACAGGTAAAATTGTATACAGGGATAAAGCCATTGCCATGGGTATGGAAGTGGCTAAATGGGATCCGGAAGGCGTTTCGGGCTCGCGTGATTTTACAGACGGGATGTGTATGTATAATATGGCGCTCGTTTTTGATACGTTTTATGACGATCTTTCTGCAATCCAGCGGCAGACTCTGCAAAAAGCTATTGCACTACGACTATCAAAATTTTATAACAGCTGGGTAAACAATATTGAATCAAAAGTTTTGAGCGGACATGTATGGCAGCTCATACTGAATGAATTTTTTAAATCAACCCTGGCTTTATACGGTCATGAAGCAACGGCAGGGGCCTGGCTTTCCTATGGCTACGAATTGTTCCTTGGCCGATCACCCGTTTTGGGAGGCACAGACGGTGGCTGGGGTGAAGGGGCTTCTTATTTCCAGATGAATATGGAAACATTGGTAGAGATACCCGCATTCATTAAACAATATACCGGGTTTGATTTCATGAAAGCACATCCCTGGTATCAACAGCAGGCAGATTGGTTGATCTATCATTTCCCGCCTTTGTCTTCTGCAGACGGTTATGGCGATAATACCGAAGATCTGTTTGAGCCGCCGGCTTCTTATGCCTCTTTTGCAACAGTGATGGCCAAACTGATGCAGAACGAAAAATATGCCTGGTATGCAGATCAGTTAATCAGGCAGCAACAACCAGATCTTGCCAAAGAGTTGGTTTTAAGATGGTTCAGGATGAAGTATACCAGTCATCTCAGCATGCCTGCAGCTGCCAACCCTAAATATTTTCCGATGGGATATATATCAAGGGAAACGGGTATTGCGGCACTGCACACAAATCCTGCGAATACAAAAAATGATGTGATGGTAACGATGCGAAGCAGCCCGTTCGGCGCCTACGGTCATATCCTCGCCGATCAGAATACGTTCAACATTCTTGCCGGCGGTAAACGCTTATTCTACCGAACAGGATATAAGGTAGCCATGGATGACCCGCACAGACTGAAGTGGAGCAAACATACCAGAAGTATGAATGGCATGCTGATTAACGGCGAAGGCCAGCCCTACAGCGTAGAATCGAACGGTTATTTCAGCAGGTTTCTGCAGGGCGGAGAACTGGCTTATATGAAAGGTAATGCAGCCAATGCCTACCAAAGTAAGGAAACCAAAGAAGATTATGGTGTATCAAAATTTGACCGTCATACAGTGCTCCTGAAGCCGGGTATCATTGTAATCTATGATGAGCTAAAGGCAGAAAACGAGGTAAGCTGGTCATGGCTGATCCATAGTTTAAAAAACATGAAGCTGGATACAGTGCATAACAGCTTTACCGCTACGATGGAGGATTGGAGGGGTGTTGGCAGGTTATGGAGTTCAGCGCCTTTTTCTTGGGATATCACGGACACTTTTGCAGTACCGGCAGTCGTATACAGGAATTATACAGGAATGATGACCAAAAAATATGAAAATGCCCAATGGCATGTAAAAGCAACCAACAGGCAGAAAAACAAACAACTGCGTTTTCTTGCCATTATTCAGGTGGATAAGAACGGAGCTGTTATTGGTTTCAAAGAAACTACCACCGAAAAAAGAATAACGAAAATAAGCGTAGGTGATTGGGAAATTGAAGCAGCACTATCCAGTGATCTTGCACCCCATCTGCAAATTCAGTCTATGGCGCGTAAAGTGGCTTTTACTGCCTATGGCGAAGAACTCGGTTTTCTGGGAAATACATACAAAGGCAAAACCGCCAATAGCTCAAAACTGATAGAACTGGTAAACGGTAAAATAACATTCACAGAAACAGGTGATCAATTGCTGCCACCGATCCGATAAAACGGGTTACTGATTATGATAAGGAAGATAAAACATATTATTACACGTCTACCGCTGCTGGCTGTGCTGGCCGGTTGCCTGACAGGCCGGGCACAGCAGAACCCTCCTGTTCCGCATATCAATATCATGTTTGCTATTTCAGACGACCAGTCTTATCCGCATTCATCTGCTTATGGTCAGCAAGTATTTCATACCCCGGTGTTTGATAGTGTTGCTGCCAATGGACTTTTGTTTACCAATGCTTTTGTAGCGGCTCCGCAATGCAGCCCTTCAAGGGCAGCCATTTTAACCGGCAGACTTATCTGGCAACTGGAAGAGGCTGGAACGCATGCCAGTATTTTTCCTGATAAGTTTCCAGTGTTTACGGATGCACTGGAGAAAGCCGGTTACCTGATTGGTTATACAGGTAAACCATGGGATCCGGGTAATTATCTCGCAGGCGGCTGGAAAAGAAATCCGGTGGGTCCCGAATACAATGCAAGGAAATTAACCAGGCCCCCCACAACAGGGATCAGTAAAACAGATTACGTTGCCAATTTTAAAGATTTCCTATCGGCAAAATCAGCTGACCAGCCTTTCTTTTTCTGGTTTGGTGCACAGGAGCCGCATCGCAATTACGAAGAAGGATCCGGCGCTGCTGCCGGTTTACATCCCGACTCGGTACATGTACCCGCTTTTCTGCCCGATCAGCAACTGGTAAGAAATGATATGCTGGATTATGCACTAGAGATACAATGGTTTGATACGCAGTTAGGAAAAATGCTGCAACTGCTGAAGGAAAGGGGCGAGCTGGCCAATACGGTGGTAGTGATCACTTCCGATAATGGCATGGCTTTTCCGTATGCAAAAGCCAACCTGCAGGAGTATGGCATACATGTGCCGCTTGCTGTATGCGGTCCTGTGGTAACCGGTAAACAAAGAAAAATCAACGATCTGGTCAGCCTGACAGATCTGGCGCCCACTTTCCTGGATATTGCACAACTGGATCACTTTGCCGGCATTACCGGCAAAACACTAATGCCCATTTTTTCAGATACCCGGTCCGGAATCATAGATACTTCGCGCAGTTTTATTTTGGCCGGAAGGGAACGGCATTCGCATGCGCGACCGGATAACCTGGGTTACCCCGCACGTGCCATCAGAACACAACAATACCTGTTTATTAAAAATGATAAACCCGATCGCTGGCCATTGGGAGATCCGCCACCTGCGGAACAAAGACCTGTTACCGGGAAAACAGATATGAAGCCGATCCTGGAAGGGTATGAAGACATTGATGATTCACCAACCAAATCTTTTATCATCAAAAACAAATCACTCTTTCCCGAATTGTTTCAGTTGGGTTTTGCCAAAAGGGGAAGTGAGGAATTATATGATATCAGCAAAGATCCTGATTGCCTGCATGATCTTTCGGACAATCCTGGTATGAAAAAAGTCCGCAACTCACTCAGAAAACAGCTGGAGCAACAATTGACCCTGCAGGGTGATCCGCGGATGACGGGTAAGGGAGATGTGTTTGATGCGTATCCAAGGTTTGGCCTCATGCGCCCTTTTGATGGATTTAAGGAACGGGGTAAGTATAATCCGGCTTACCTGAAAAAATAAAATCTATGCAGTATAACAGTATCATATCTTTTATGCAAATCATGCGGATATTCCTTTGCCTGATGCTGTTAGGCATTGTATCAATCTCCGTTTTACAGGCGCAGAAACAACAACGCCCGAATATTATTCTGATCCTGACGGATGATCTTGGCTGGTCCTGTTTTTCTTCCCGTATGGATGACAGGCTGCCCGATTCGAAAAGTGATTATTATGAAACACCCAATATCGATCGTCTGGCTGCACAATCTTTACGGTTTACAAGAGGCTATGCCCCCGACCCCATCTGCACCCCCAGCAGGAGAAGTATCCAGTTCGGACAAACATCCATTCGGCAGGGCGATGAATCATTTCCTGCTGCGTATGCGCCTGCAGAAAGCCGTTACAAGGCAATACCCCAGGTATTAAAAAGTATTGATAGCCGTTACAAAGCCGCCCATTTTGGCAAATGGGATCTTCGGGCAAAAATTAGCCCTGAACAATTGGGATATGATGAAAGCGATGGAGATACAGGCAATAAAAATGGTGATATTTCATCCGACAGGGAAGAGAAATGGTCACAGTTTTTTATCACAGATAATCCCAAACAGATAGACAGTATTACTTATCGTTCCATCCGTTTTATGCAAGCGCAGGTGAAAACAAAGACACCGTTTTATCTGCAGGTTTCACATTATGCCACACATGTCAATTTTGAAACCAGAAAAGAAAGCTATGAACGGTTCAGTCGTAAACCAGTCGGAAATAAACACAATAATCCAGCCTGGGCAGGTATGATCAATGACCTTGATGAAGCTATCGGGGAATTATTGAAATCGGTAGATGCCCTGGGTATTGCCAATAATACCTATATCTTTCTGATGGCTGATAATGGCGCAGTAGAATTTATACCACCTGTGCGTAATCGCCTGGATCCTCCGTCCTCTTTTACCACACAGATGCGTAACTACCCGTTGCGGGGCGGTAAATGGACCCTGTATGAAGGAGGTATCCGTGTACCTTTTATGGTAAGAGGGCCGGGCATCAGTGGCGGTGCACAAACGGATATTCCAGTGGCGGGCTGGGATTTACTGCCTACGATAACCGAACTGGCTGGTCAAACGGTTCAACAGGCACCTGCTGATAGGGATGGCGTAAGCCTGGCAGCTTTACTACGTAACGGCGGCAAAGGAAGCCTGCACCGCACTGCGGATGATTTTTATTTTCATCGCTATAACAACGGTTATCCGCATTCAGCGATCATCTCCGGTGACTATAAGCTGATCAAATTCTGGAAAACCAAAAAGATCGAACTCTATAACCTGCACAATGATATAGGTGAGCTTACTGATATCGCTTCCCGTGAACCCGGAAAAGTAAAAGAACTGGAAGCAAAACTACTACGGTATATCAATCAGGTAAACCCAACACTAGCTAAAACATACTGATGCCATGTCTGTAAAGAATAACCTGTTGCTGTTCCTGGCTTTGTTGTTGCAGATAAACATATCTGCACAAAAAAAGGTGACCCCGCCCGTGATTGTTATCATGGCAGACCAGTTACGGGCCGATGTGTTAGGCCCTTTCACACCTAATATTAACGCCCTTCAGAAAGATGGCATTGTATTTTCGAGGGCTTACTGTGCTGCACCTCTTTGTGCGCCTTCGCGGGCATCATTTTTTACAGGCAATTATCCCAACCGAACCGGATCGATGATTAATCCATGGGAAAAAGAAGACGAAGTGTTTGGTAATACCCGGGCCGGATTACCCAATCTGTACCAGCTGATGGAGGGAACCTGGGACAGTTACCATGTTGGTAAACAGCATTTTTTTACCGAAGAGAAAATAGATAAGAATCCAACTTCCGGAACCAAATGGATTACACAGGAAGATTACAGCAACTGGATAAAAGAGCAAAAGAAAACAAAACCGGGTGGAAAACAGTATAAAGACAATGCACCGGAACTGGTGTCGGGTACACATACGCAGCTGCGTTCTTATTCAACTCCGGCAGTGGGTGTGTATAAGGACGGGCCGGATTTTTTCCTCGACAGGTATATCGCCAATGAAAGTATCAAAGCTATCCGGAACCGGGATAAAAAGAAACCGCTGTTACTGAATAGCATGTTTCTGGCACCACATCCGCCTTTCAGCATCCCGGAACCCTATTATTCGATGTATGGACCAAAGGATTTTTCGTTACCGGATAATGTAGGCCAATGGTACCCCGGCCAATCGCCTCTGCAGATGTACAACCTTACAGGTTTTATCGGTTCAAGATACAGCAGGGAGCAATGGAGAGAAGTATGGGCCAAATACCTGGGTCTGGTAAAATTACTGGATGATGAAGTGGGACGTGTGATAGCTGCTTTAAAAGAAGAAGGACTATATGATCAGGCCATCATTCTTTTTACCGCCGATCATGGCGAAATGCTGGGTAGCCATTCTCTGTGGCAGAAAATGTGTATGTATGAAGAATCGGCAAGGGTTCCGTTTATTCTGAAAATGCCTGCCGGTGAATCCGTGTCTGTAAAAGAGTCGGGGGCACTTATCAGCCTGGTAGATTTTCTGCCTACCCTGCTCGATTATACCGGTATCAAAACTACCGCTACCATGGATGGAACATCTCTCATACCTGTCATCAGGGGAAAACCAGAGCAGCGGCAATCTATTTTCCTGCAATATGATGGTAATGGATCACTGGGTAGTTCGCAGCGTTGTGTGATCAAAGGAAATTATAAACTGTTGGTAGACCTGTTCAAAGATGAAGCTTATCTTGAATTATACGATGTGCTGAAAGATACCAAAGAGAGCGTAAACCTTTTATTCAATCCGTCGTTTGCCGCTATTGCAGACGATATGATCCGTGAATTATCCACTTACATGAAACAGACAGGCGACAGGCTCAGCCTGCCGGATGATCTGCGTACACGGTTCCTGAAAAATTATAAAAACGGTATTCAAAAATCAGATAAAGTACAATAATGAATAAATCCTACACTTTCGTAAAATGCAGGTTCTCCCTGGCTGTTATGCTGGGATATGGGTTACTGGGCACTAATACAGGATTGTTTGCGCAGAAAGCGCAGCTTCCCAATATTGTTTATATCCTGGCCGATGATCTTGGGTATGGAGATGTATCCGTTAATAACCCGGATGGAAAAATCAAAACGCCCAATATAGACAGACTGGCTAAGCAGGGTATGCGTTTTACTGATGCGCATACTACTTCTTCTGTTTGTACGCCATCACGTTATTCCATACTTACGGGCAGGTATCCCTGGCGAAGCCGCTTGCCGGTGGGTGTGCTGCGTGGATACAGCCGTACGTTGATTGAAGATGGGCTACCAACAGTAGCCAATCTTCTGCAGACAAAGTCTTACCGAACAGGTGTAGTGGGTAAGTGGCATCTGGGTTTGGATTGGGTGCCGAAAGAAGCATACAAAGATTCACTGAAGCCGGAGAACAACCGCAATAACCTGTATGGGATCCTCAACGAAATGAAACCTGAACAGATCGATTTTACCAAAGCGCCTGACCGTGGCCCCATCACACAGGGGTTTGATTATTCTTTTATTCTGCCGGCTTCATTGGATATGCCACCTTACTGTTATCTCGAAAATGACCGTTTAACGGAATCCCTGAACGGATATACCAAAGGGAATAAACTGGAATCGGGTTATACCGGTCCGTTCTGGAGAGAAGGGCTAATGTCACCCTCTTTTGATTTTTTCGATGTACTGCCTTTTTTTACCCGTAAAGCAAATGATTTTATCCGTAAGCAGGCAGGTGCATCAAATCCTTTCTTCCTGTATTTCCCCATGCCGGCACCACATACACCCTGGGTTCCCACGAAAGAATATAGCGGTACTTCACAGGCCGGTGAGTATGGCGATTATGTACAGGAAGTTGACGCCGCCGTTGGTAAAGTACTGCAGGTGCTGGATAGTATGGGACTTTCTAAAAATACGATGGTGGTTTTTACCAGTGATAACGGACCCTACTGGCGCGAAAATTTTGTACAGCAGTTTGGACACAAAGCGGCTGGCGAGTTCAGGGGAATGAAAGGGGATGTATTTGAAGGTGGTCATCGGGTGCCGCTGATTGTTCGGTATCCCGGTAAGGTAAAAGCCGGAACCCAATCAGCTGTATCTACCACACTGGCCAATTTTATGGCCACCTGTGCCGATCTCATCGGCAATCATGCTGAGCGTTTTGAAACAGAAGACAGCTATTCTATTTTTCCGATACTGACGGGTAAAACTGAGGTGATCAAAGAACAACCCGCTATTGTCAATATTTCTTCCAAGGGAACACTGAATATCCGAAAAGGTTCCTGGAAGCTGATTACCAAACTGGGATCCGGTGGGTTTACCGTTCCGGTTAATATTACCCCCCAGCCGGGGCAACCTGTGGGTCAGCTGTATAACCTTGAAACAGATATTCATGAAGACCATAACCTGTATAACGAACATCCGGAGAAAGTGAATGAACTGATGGAGGAATTAAAAAAGATACAGAAAGCACCCAGGGGTAAAAGGGTTACCCAATAAAACGTTTGTATGAAGTATTGTCTATAGTTACGTTACTGACATGACCATTGATAAAATCAATTATATGCATCTACCTTATTGTAATCGCAGGATTATGCTGTTGCTGATTATTTGTTTCGGTATGTATTCCGGTACAATGGCACAGACATCAACCGTTTTTCAGCCTGATCAGATCAGGGCAACTATGCTGAAAGTGGCAGACTGGCAAATGAATCATTCCAACCGGAAACCCCTGAACGACTGGACCAATGGCGCTTTTTACACAGGCGTATTTGCAGCGTTCGAAGCCACCAGGTCTAATACCCTGCTGGATTCTATGATTGCAATGGGAGAGCGGAAACAATGGCAACCCGGTCGTCGGTTTGATCATGCGGATGATTATGCTATCTGTCAAACCTACATAGACCTGTACAGGTTATCGAAAGACAAAAAAATGATACAACCCACACTCGATTCTTTGCAGAAAATGAAAGAAGTGGAGGGTAATGAGGTAAAAAAGCACGGTATTACCTGGTGGTGGTGTGATGCTTTGTTTATGGCACCGCCCGCTATGGCCAAACTAGCCAAAACCCTGCAGGAACCCTCTTATCTTGTATGGAGCGATACCCTTTTCAGGCAGACCTATGCATTGCTGTATAATTCAGAGGCTCATCTTTTTGCTAGAGATGCTTCTTACCTGGTAGATGCAAATGGGGTGGGTAAAAAAGAAGCCAATGGTGAAAAAATATTCTGGTCAAGGGGAAATGGATGGGTACTGGCCGGATTGGCGAGATACCTGCAGGAAATGCCCGGAAAATATGCCGGCCGGAAATTTTATATACAGTTATACAAAGAGATGGCAGAAAAAATTATCACCCTGCAGCAACCCGATGGATTATGGAGAACCAGCTTACTGGATCCCGGATCTTACGTAGGTGGAGAAGGAAGCGGAACCGGTTTCTATTGTTATGCACTGGCCTGGGGGGTCCAGCAGAAACTGCTCGATAAAAAAACATATATGCCCGTGGTAAAAAAAGCATGGGAGGCACTGAATACCCTGGTTACAGAAGAAGGTAAAGTAGGTTGGGTGCAGCCCATTGGGGCAGACCCAAGGAGAAATTTTAATGCAGAAAGCTGGGAGTCATACGGGGCAGGGGCTTTTTTACTGGCAGGTTCGGCCATGCTGCAGATTCTTAAATAAAATATTACCAGTAAACTTATCATGAAAAAATACCCCATTACCTGTTTGCTTTTTGTAACTGCGATATTGTGTGCTTTTACCAAAGCGGGCAATAATCGCAGAACAGCTTCTTACAGAGAGGCTGTTGTACAGGTATTGCGAAGCCAGGTAATGAAAGAAGCAGCATGGGCCATGCAGCAGGCACCACAAACCATTACCGCATTTGCTGCACCCGGAACTGCCGGGGGAATTCATGATTTTTTTTCTGAAGCTGATTATTTCTGGCCCAATCCCACACATCCGGATAGCCCGTATATCAATCATGATGGCATGTCTAATCCCGGCAATTTTGTGGCCCACCGTCATGTGATGATCCGTTTCAGCAATATTGTGGCGGCATTGGCTTCGGCCTATACACTTACACATAACAGAAAATACCTGAACCAGGCATTGCTTCACTGCCGGGCCTGGTTTGTTGATACGGCAACGCGTATGAATCCCCGGCTGCTGTATGCACAGGCCATTAAAGGACGTGTAACCGGCAGAGGTATCGGGATCATTGATACCATCCATCTGATAGAAGTGGCGCAGGGACTGATAGCCATGCTGGAGCAAGACCCAAGCTCTCAGGCAGAGATAGCGCCTATCCGCCAATGGTTTGCAGATTATGTAAACTGGTTGATGCAACATCCTTACGGACAGGATGAAATGAAACGGGAAAATAATCATGGCACTTGCTGGGTAATGCAGGTGGCAGCATTTGCAAGGTTTGCACAAATGCCTGCTGAGATTGCTTTTTGTAAGGATCGGTTTAAAAATACACTGCTTCCGAAGCAAATTGGCACCGATGGTAGTTTTCCGCTGGAATTAAAACGGACCAAACCCTACGGCTATTCGCTGTTTAACCTGGATGCAATGGCAACAGTATGTCAGCTGCTCTCTACTCCCGAAGACAATCTCTGGAACTACACCACACCTGATGGCCGGAGTTTCCGAAAAGCAATGGAGTATATGGTTCCTTTTATTGCTGAGAAAAATGATTGGCCTTATCGTAAAGACGTAATGCATTGGGATGAATGGCCCGTTGCACAACCGGCTTTGTTATTGGGTGCTGTTGCTTACCATACACAAAGCTGGTTCGATATCTGGAAACGCCTTGATCATCAGCCCAAGGGCGATGAAGTGATACGTAATCTTCCTCTCCGTCATCCTTTAATCTGGATACTATGAATACAATAAGAAAAAGCACAGATGCGCCCGGGCAGGCATGGTACAACCAGCATAGGTTACAGCTGTTGTTGCTGGTAACTACCTGCTCGTTTTTGCTATCTGCTAATGTACCTAGCTTAACACCCTCACGCCCTAACATCATCTATATCATGGCCGATGATATGGGTTATTCCGATATCGGTTGCTACGGAGGAGAAGTGAATACACCCAACCTCGATCAGCTGGCGGCCAAAGGTATCAAGTTGCGGAGCTTTTACAACAACGCACGTTGTTGTCCTACCCGCGCCAGTCTGCTTACCGGCCGTTTCCCGCACCAGGTGGGAATGGGCTTAATGGTTACTACGCCCCCCGCATCATATGAACCGGGTAATTACCAGGGGTTTCTTGATCCCGGTTATGCCACGGTAGCAGAGCTGCTGAAAAAAGAAGGTTATCATACCTACATGTCGGGTAAATGGCATGTAGGAGAGCGCCCGGAACACTGGCCCAGGAAAAGAGGTTTTGATCATTATTTCGGACTTATCTCAGGTGCCAGCAGTTATTATGAGATCCTGCCGCAGGAAAAAAGCAAAAGACATGTGGTATTGGAAGATAAGGACTATGATATTCCGCAGGAAGGGTTTTATATGACGGATGCGTTTACCGATCATGCCCTGGAATACCTGGAAACAGAGAAAAAAAGAAAAGATGCGGCCCCCTTCTTTTTATACCTCGCCTATACGGCCCCTCATTTTCCGATCCATTCTCCCGATGAGGCACTCATTACAAGGTATGAAAAGATATATGCCAGCGGATGGGATATCATCAGAAAAGAACGGTATGCTAAAATGAAAAAACTGGGCTTGGTAGATGCAAGTTATCATCTGACCGAAAGACCTGCTGATATTCCTGCATGGGAAAATGCTACCGACAAAAAAACATGGATCCGGAAGATGGCGGTATATGCTGCTATGATAGAACGGATGGATCAGAACATAGGCCGGCTGGTTGCTACATTAAAAGCCAATGGACAATATGAGCATACCATGATTGTTTTTCTGTCGGATAACGGAGGCTGTGCTGAAAATACCAATAATAGAAATTTTAATGACAGTACCAAACTGGTGGGCCAACGCGGTTCATATTATACCTACGATATGCCATGGGCCAATGTATCCAATACCCCGTTCCGCAAATACAAACATTTTATGCATGAAGGAGGGATTATTACCCCTTGCATACTGCAATGGCCCGAAGCCATCAACCCCCAGAAAGGGTATCTGTCCTCTACAGGACATGTAACCGACCTGATGCCCACTGCACTTGAGCTGGCCGGGGCCGCTGCCCCGGAAGGGATAGCCGGACAAAGTCTCAGTTATCTCTGGAAAAACAAACAGGCTCCTGAACGGACCATTTGCTGGGAACATGAGGGTAACAAAGCGATCCGTACCGGTAGTTGGAAATTGGTGAAAGATTGGGAAGATCCCGATTGGGAACTGTATAACATTACAGATGATCCTTCTGAAACCCGCAACCTGGCTACACAATATCCCGACAGGGTAAGCAGTATGAAAAAAGAATATGAAACCTGGGCGCAGAACATGCATGTAAAACCACCCAGAAGAAGTGCTACTAAATCCGAATAAACACCACTAATGAAAAAATTATTTCTCCCCATCGCTTTTCTGTTAACAGTGAGTACCGCTGTAACTTTTGCACAGACAAAAAAAACAACCTATGTGCCTGAGTTTGCCAATGAAAACCATGAGCAGATCGGTTATTGGTTTATCTCTCCCAATCTGATCACCGATGAAAATCTGTATCTGAAACATATCGATAGTATTGCAGAAAAATGTAAATACACCCTGATCTTTTTAACCGCGAGGGAAGGAGCGAATTTCTATGACTATAAAAAAATGTATCCTGTTTTCAAGAACCTGGTAGCAGCGGCACATAAAAAGGGATTAAAAGTAGGACTGCAGCTCTGGGGCAACTACAATGATAAAACGATTGAGGGTTCTCAACGAATGATCATTGAAACGGAACTGCCGCTGGATCAGGCAGGTAATGCAGCAGCTACCATCAAAGCCCAGTTCATTCGTTTCGAACACCGGTTATTGAAATCGGATCTTTTTAAAGTATATGCATTCAGGAAAACCGGAGATGGTTTTTACGACCCCGCCACACTGAAAGATATTACCCAACATTGCGAAGTGGTTTTGCCTGATAAAGCAACGGTAGCAGTAAAGATCAAAGCCGGGGAGTCTATGAAAGGTCTGACAGCCTGCGTCATAACACAGCAATACTGCAGCCAGAGCAGTAACTGGGACAATGTAGAAATCGATGGTTTTGTAGCAGCCATGAAAGCCTACGGCGATATCCCTTTCGATGGCTTTTCGCTGGATGAATATGGAAACAAATTTATAGAACGCATTTTTGACCTGAATACATCCACGCCTTTTCGTGGCCGCTGGTATTCCAATGCCATGGCCAGGGAGTATACCAAAGAAACAGGTCGTTCTTTGGAGCAAACGCTTTTTGATGGCCGTTATGCGCCCACCGGTAAACCCGAAGTACGCATTAAAGCCATCAACGAATACATGGAGTTCATGCGCAAAGGCGGAGTGAGGGTAGAAACGGCAGTATACCATGCATCGCGTGAAATATATGGCAAACAGATTTTCAGCGGAATCCATAATACATATCACAACAGTTTGATCAATGATGAGATCTGGGCCAATGGTATTGGTTGGTGGAGCGCTCCCCGGGCTTACGGACAAACAGACGAAAAAACATTTCTGCCCACACAGATGGGTATTGCCATGGCGCATCCTAAAAACGCCATGTACAACCAGTATTACGATGCCGTGCTGGAACCGGTACTGGTAAAATCATTCAATGATCTGCGGTATGGCGTAAGAACCCATTACCATGCTATGAATGATAAACGCCCCTTACGTTTTGACCTGGAAGATCCGGATGCTATTGTAGGTATCAATGCCAATGAGAACTGTGCCCGGCTGCTGAACAAGTTCAATCCATCTTTACCCGATATCCGGCTGCTGGTGATTTTTGGAATGGAAGGTCTCTCTAACTGGTATCCTAATTATGCTAACAGGGGGGTGTATGATATCAACGACAAAATGAAGATCGAAGAAAGGGCCGTAGAGATCTGGAAATCGGGTTACCTGAATGCACTGGTACCATCGGACCTTATTGTGAATAACCAGCTTACCATTGGTGCAGATGGCAAACCTGTACTGAACGGGCACAAGTTTGATGCGGTACTTTATATCAATCCTCAATATGCCAGAGAACCTGTACTGAAGTTTCTGGAACAATATGTAAGCAAAGGTGGCAAACTGATGGTGGAAGGTAGTGCGGATCGTGATTTTACAGGTAACCTGATCACTAACCGTTTCAAAGCGATTTATGATAAGGCTACAGTGGTGGGATATTCGGTAGAGAACCTGCCAAGATTGGGTTTACAGAAGAACCTGTTGCCCAACGGTTGCCGTAATGAAGATGGATCATACACGTTCAACGACATGGCATCGATGCGTACCGGTAAGGCAGCCAGTTTTACAGTGAATTTTGAGGGAGATGAATATACCGGTGAATACCGCGGACTGGCCGTGATCAAGGCAGGTAAAAAAACAGGCCTGCAGAAAATGGGTGTAACCGGTTTTACCAGTTTACGTCGTAACGGAGAAGAAATATTACGTTTTCAGGAGCCTACAGATGTTTTTGTAGAGCGGAAGGCGAAGGAAGTGAAACTGATCATTGCCGACAAAACCGGGAAGAAAAGACCGGTGATCAATAAATTATAATGCTGCCCTCAGAAAGGATAGTGTTACTGTTAATCAGGAAGCAGAAAAAGTTGTACAGACAAAGCCGTGAAATGATGAAGTTGAAAATCGGGTTATCTATTATCTGGATGGGGTTGCTGTTCACGGCTGTCAATGCACAGGTGAATAATCTTGTATGGGATGCCAGCAGGATCTACCTCAACTCAAAGGAAGTGCATGGTGGCTATTTTGACTGGGTAATGAAAAAAGCAGGAGAACTAACGGCTTCGCCGGAAGAGATCTCCCGCCCCGGTTTTGCCACCAGTGGCTGGATGCCCGCCATCGTTCCGGGAACGGTGCTTACTTCACTGGTGTTTAACAAAGTGTATCCGGAACCTTATTATGGTATCAACAATAAACTATCCAATAAACTGATACCGGATATTGCGCAGGTGGGCAGGGATTTTTATACATACTGGTTCCGCACAGAAGTACTCATTCCGGCTTCTTTCAAAGAAAAAAATATCTGGCTGCAGATAGATGGGATTAATTACCGGGCAGAGATCTGGGTAAACGGAACACAGGTGATGAACCTGTCGGGCATGTTCCGCCAGGACCAGGTAGATATTGCCGATTTTGCCAAAGCCGGAGAAAAAAATGCGATCGCCATCAAAGTATACCCGGTGGATATTCCCGGAACCAATAAAGCCAAACCCTGGCGTGCCAGGGGCGAGAACCGCAATGGCGGCGATGGTAATATCGGTTTAAATACAACCATGCTGATGTCTGTTGGCTGGGACTTTACTTTCAAAGATGGTATCCGCGACCGGAATACCGGGATCTGGAAAAATATCAGTTTGTACGCTACCAATAAAGTGGCTTTGCGACATCCTTTTGTACGTTCGGAACTGGCTAAACCACTTTACAACAAAGCAGATGAAACCGTTTCGGTAGAACTGTTTAATGTAGCCATGAAAACGGTTACCTGTGTGGTGAAGGGTGAAATTGTGGGCGAAGGTATACGGTTTGAAAAAACAATTACCCTTTTGCGGGGCGAGGATAAGATAGTCAGTTTTACAGCAAAAGATTTTCCGCAACTCAGCATCCAACATCCCCGTTTGTGGTGGCCGGTGTTTAAAGGCAAACCGGAATTATATGAATTAAAAATGGTGGCGTATGTAGATGGGGTAGCAGGAGATTCTATTAAAACCAAATTCGGGATCAGGGAGATCACAACCGACAGAAGAACACCCGACAGTTCCAAAACCTTTTATGTGAATGGCCGTAAGATATTTATCCGGGGTACCAACTGGATTCCCGAAGCCATGTTACGTGGCTCAGATGAACGAACTTATGCGGAATTGCGTTATACCCGGCAATCCGGTGTAAACCTGCTGCGTTTATGGGGAGGCGGCATTGCAGAGTCAGATTATTTTTACCAGCGCTGCGATGAACTGGGTTTGCTGGTATGGCAGGAGTTTTGGCTCACAGGCGATACCAAACATCCGAACGATAAGGATCTGTATTTCAGCAATCTTAGTTCTACCATCAAAAGGATCCGTAATCATCCCTCCGTGGCTTTTTATGTGGCTTCCAACGAAAGCACAGAAGTATCGGGCATCCGTGATGTGCTGAATAACCTGGACGGCACCCGACCTTACCAGATGCAGTCTGAAGTAGATGGTGTGCATGACGGGAGCCCTTACCAGCAGGTAAACCCCATGCAGCATTACGAAAACACCGCATCGGCACGCGGTAGCCGGGTGGATGGATTTAATCCGGAATATGGGGCGCCCTCATTACCTACTGTAGAAGTACTACGCGAGATGATGGATGAAAAAGATCTCTGGCCCTTTAACAAAACCGTATGGGATTACCTGGATGGAGATGCTTTTCACGGAATGACAGGCAAGTTCAAAGATCTTGTTAATCAGTATGGCACATCTGTTTCTATTGATGAGTTCGCAAAAAAAGCCCAGTTGCTGAATGCTATCAATGCGAAGTCTGTTTGGGAAGTGTGGAATGCGAATAAGTTTGGTTATGGCAACAGATACTGTTCTGGTTTATTGTTCTGGTATCACAACTCACCTACCCGGCAGGTTTGTGGCAGAATGTGGGACTGGTCGCTTGAGCCTACTTCCGCTTTGTATTATACGCAAAACGCACTGGAGCCATTGCATGCTCAGTTTGATTATCTGAAGAATACAGTGTCTGTGTATAATGATTATTTCACCTCCTTTGCCAACTATCGTCTCAGGGCAGAAGTATATGATCTGAACAGTAAAAAAGTGTTTTCAAAATTGGTTGTACTGCCTTCCATACCGGAAGATGCGGTATTGAATAATCTATTAACCATTGAATTTGGTGAGCAGATAACGCCGGTGCATTTTATCAGGTTATCTATTGAGGATGAAAAGGGGAATCCGGTAACGAATAGTTTTTACTGGCGTTCCACCGATCCGTATCGCGGTAAGGAAACCCTTTCCGGTCCTGCATCTGCCGGTTTTGAATCACTGGCCACCATGAAACAGGGGCAGCTGCAGACAAAGCTAACTGTGCATAAACAAGGGCAAGCTCATCACATAGCAATCGAGATCAAAAATCCCGGCAAACAGATTGCATTTTTCACACAACTGCAGTTACTGGATCAGGCACTAAAACCAGTTCGCCCCTCTTTTTACACAGATAATTTCTTTTCGCTCTTACCGGGCGAAACCAAACAGGTTGCCATTGAAACCTATACCATTGGTAAAAGCCTTGATCAGGTAAAACTGGTGGTAAAGGGATGGAATATTCCAGCGATTACTTACGAACTCAAGTAAAAAAAAGAACTATGAAAAAATTATATGTTGTTGTTGCCCTGCTGATAACTACTGTTGCAGCAATCGCACAGAAAGATGTGATCATCAGTCAGCACGGTGCCGTGGCAGATGGAAGAACGGTGAATACCAGAATTATACAGCAGTTGATCGATGATCTGTCTGCAAAAGGCGGCGGCAAACTGATCGTACCCCCCGGTAATTATATGACCGGCACTCTGGAATTGAAATCCGGTGTGGAACTGCATGTGGAACTGGGAGCTGTGTTGCTGGGCTCTCATCTTACCACCGATTATAAAAAACTGGCGGGTCGGGCCGCTTTGATTATAGCAGAAGGACAAAAAAATATTTCTATTACAGGAGAGGGGATCATTGATTTTCAGGGCCAGGAACTGATGATGGATGTGTTTAAAAAGTTGAGAAGTGGAGAAGTGAAGTCAGACTCTGCCTGGTTGCTGAAAAGACCCGGTCCGGGCCGCGCCCTTGGGTTGATACTGAAAGGCTGTAAGAATGTTACCGTAACCGGTATTACGCTGAAGAATGCTTCTGACTGGGTGCAGGATTACCGCGAATGTGATGGGGTGGTCATTGATAAGATCACTGTACAGAGTACTGCTTACTGGAACAATGATGGGCTGGATGTGACCGATTCTAAAAATGTACGTATCACTAACTGTTTTATCAATGCATCTGATGATGCGCTTTGTTTTAAATCGGATAATCCGAATAGCTCCTGCGAGAATGTGTATGTAGACAACTGCACTTTACGTTCCAGCGCCAACGGTTTAAAGTTTGGTACAGCCAACCATGGCGGTTTCCGGAATTTCAAGATCACCAACCTCACCATTTTTGATACATATCGCTCGGCTATTGCACTGGAATCGGTGGATGGAGGTTTTATGGATAATATCGATATCCGGAATGTACAGGCCAAAAATACCGGCAATGCCATTTTTATCCGTCGCGGTCGCAGAAACACCACTGGTGAAGTGGGTACACTCAAAGATATCTATATCGCCAATGTAAAAGTGGAAACACCTTTGCTGAAACCGGATCAGGGGTATCCGATCGAGGGGCCGCCGGATCATTTACGCCCGGGTTTTGATAAAATGCCGGTGCGTCCTTCTCATTTTCATATTTATGGGCATCCGTATCTGCCTTATAACCTGGTACCTTCTTCTATTGTAGGATTACCGGGATATCCTGTACAAAATGTGACACTGGAAAATATTGAAATCAGTTATGGCGGAAGAGCAGATAAGTCTATCGCGCATATTCCGCTAGCTGAGATCACCCGCATCCCTGAAAACGCAGCCGCTTATCCTGAATTTTCCATGTTTGGTGAATTGCCAGCCTGGGGATTATACATGCGTCATGCAGAAGGGATACAATTAAAGAATGTAAAACTAAGCTACCTCGAAGACGATTTCAGGCCAGCATTTGTTTTGGATGATGTAAAGCGGATCACATTTACTGATGTACAGATCCCTACAGCGAAAGAAATGCCGGTAATACAATTGAATAATGCCACTAACGTGAATTTTAAAAATCTCAGGATGCCGGTTTCGGAAGAAAAAGGGATCCTGAAAACAAATTATAAATAGGGATTGATATAATAGCGATAGCTGACAAACACATTGATCTGAATTGATTTTAAGATGAAAAAGTATATAACCGTTTTCTTATTGTTTATTGCTGTTGCTGTTCAAAGTCAGCAACAGGTATCGCTAAAGATTGCGGTGTCGGTATCGCCAGACATGCGTTCTGCTTTTCAAAAGGGGGGACGTTTGCTTTTTCATCTCACCAGTCAACATGAAAGGGAACCCCGAAACCGTTCCGAAGTGACCATTGGTGTTACGCCGGAAGATTGGGATGGGGAAAATGCTTTTGTGATCAATACCCGTAAGAACAATGTCCAGTTTACGGGAATGCAGAAGCTAACCGACCATCTTTCCGAAAAATATTATTATCAGATAACATATAAGCAGAACACGGATGATGGTAATGAGAATGTACCGGGTAATCTGTATAGCGTGGTAGATTCTTTTTCACTGACTAGTACAGCATCTTTATATCTTACGCTTAGTAAAATCATCCCGCCCACAGTAATCGTTGACCATCCTTTTGTGAAAGTAGTTACTGTTGAAAGTAAATACCTCTCCGTTTTCTTTGGTAAACCTCGACAACTGAAAGCTGCGATACTGCTTCCCTCCGGTTATTTCGATCATCCGGAAAGAAATTATCCGATCTGTTACCGGGCTGCCGGATTGAATGGAAGATACAATGCCATCAATAACCTGATGGCACAGAAAAATTTTACAGACTGGTGGTTTACCAAAGAAGCACCGCAGGTGATCTATGTATTCCTGGATTCGCAGGGACCATATGGTGATACGTACCAGATGGATTCAGAGAACAACGGTCCATGCGGAAAAGCACTGACTGAAGAACTGATACCTGCTATTGAGAAACAGGTGAACTATAAAACAGAAACCCGGAAGCGTTACGTATGTGGTGCATCCACAGGCGGTTGGGTATCGCTGGGTTTACAGATCATGTATCCCGATTTTTTTGATGGTACCTGGTCTTATAGTCCTGATCCGGTTGATTTTGAACATTATGGCCTCATCAATATTTACCAGGACGAAACTATCTTCTATAACAAGTTCGGATACCTGCAACCTGGAAGAAGAACCATTTATGGTGAACCTACTTTTTCGATGAAAGACTGGATAGCGGGTGAAAATGTGAACAGCAGAACCGGCGATTACCGGGTATCCGGTGGGCAGTTCGGAGCATACAATGCGGTTTTCGGGCCGAGGGGGGCAGATGGACTTCCTTCTCTTATGTTTGATCCGTTTACCGGGAAAATTGATCACCAGATTGCCCGGCAATGGGAAAAATATGACCTGAAAAAAATACTGGAAAAGAACTGGAATACATTGGGGCCTAAACTGCAGGGCAAGCTCTGGATCTGGACCGGTGATATGGATGGACTCTATTCCAATGTAGCAACACGTTTCCTGAAAATGTTCCTGGATAAAACAACCCATCCTGTATCAGATGCCAGGATCTCCTTTACCGCCATGGCCGGCCACACGGCCGAATGGAACGATAAAGCGGTTTTGCAGATGGTAGCGGATAAGGCGGCGGGTAAATAATCGATTCATGCTAAAATGAAAATAATGAATGTCAAATTTTTTCTAGTAACATCACTTTGCTGGCTGGCTGGTTTTAATGGCCATGCACAAGCCGTTACAACCAGTTATGTAGATGCGTTTGAAAATGTGAATCATCCACAGGTAGCCTATTGGTTCTTTACGGAGAATATGGCGAAGGAAGAAACCTACCAGGCCAAGATCGACAGTTTTGTCAGGTACAGTAAGTACACACTGGTTTTTCTCACTGAAAGAAGCGGGAATAGTTTTTACGACACCACCGCCATGCACCCGGTTTTTGAAAAGCTGGTAGCGTATGCACACAGTAAGGGCCTGCAGATAGGATTACAGGTATGGAAAAGGGATTTTAACATCGCCCTCGAAAATACGGACCGACTGATACAGGAGGGTGAAGTAACACTGGATGATGCGGGTGCGGCTACCTATGCAGTTGCTGCCAAAGGAGCCAGAGAAATGCAGACCCTGTTAAAAAGTGAATTGTTCAAAGTATATGCATTTAAGAAAACAGCAGATGGCGTGTATGATCCCGCCTCACTAAAAGATATCTCGGCTTTTGCTAAAACCAATGTTACAAAAGAACAGGTTTCTCTATCGCTGCATGCAGGTAAGGACCTGAAAGGGTATACCGCTTATATTCTTACCCAGCATTATTATAACTCCTGCAGTAATTTTTCTGAACAGGCCATGTCTGTGTTGTTGAATGTATTCAAAGCCTACCGCGATATCCCTTTTGATGGGATTGGCCTCGACGAGTACAAAAATCTGAAAATCACCCAGCAGAAAGTACTGGAAAAAGAAGCTGGTGTTTTCAGAGAGCGGCTGTATTCACTGGGTATGGCAAAACAAATGAAACAGAAGACCGGTAAAGAACTGGATCGGGTGTTGCTGGATATGCGGTATGCACCACAAGGTAAACCTGAAGTCAGGATCAGTGCGATCAATCAATATATGAACCTCCTGCGGTTTGCTACTTTACCGGTAGAAGCAGCCGTGTATGATCTGGGAAAAAAAATGTATGGGAAAGAGGCCTTTATCGGCTTGCACAATACCTTTCACAACAACCTGGACAGGGATGAAGTATGGCAAACCGGTGTAAGCTGGTGGAGTATTAAAAGAGATTATGGACACAGCGACGAAGAAACGGCCACGCCTATACAGATGGGTATCGGTATGGGTTACAGGAAGAATGCGATGTACAATATGTATTATGGCAAAGACCTGACCCGCATCTGGACCAAAGCCCTTACCGATCTCCGCTATGGCATCCGCACACATTACCATGCGGCCAATGACGTGCAGGGCTGGGGTGTTTCAATAGATGATCCTGTTGCATTGGAAAGGATCAATAAAGTAGAGAACGCGGCCCGGCTGCTGAACCGCTTTGATCCACCTTTCCCGCAGATCAAATTATTGGTGGTATATGGTATGGAAGCCATGTACAACTGGTATCCCGATAATTCGAAGCGGGGAATGTATGATATCAATGATAAACTGGAAATGGAGAAAAGATCCATGCAGCTCTGGCAGAAAGGATACCTGAATGCTTCCGTACCTACCGACCTGATCGAAGACGGACGTTTGCACCTCAACGCAGCGGGTAAACCCGTATTGAACGGATATACGTTTGATGCAATCGTTCTCCTCAACCCCCAATATGCCAAACCAGCTACCACCCGTTTTTTTCAGGACTATGTGAGCAAAGGCGGTAAACTGTTATTGGAAGGAAATGCTACACATGATTTTATCGGAAAAGATATAACTGCCACCTGGAAACAGATTGCCAGTAAAGCAGTAGCCATCGGTTATTCTCTCGAGAACGTGGCGCGGCTGGGGATACCAGCCAATCAGCTGGAAGATGGGGTAACCAACGAAGAAGGCTCTTTCACTTTTACCAATACAGCCTCACTCGCCAATAACCAACCGGCAGTTTTCCGGTTTGCATACAAGGGCAAACTGTACACCGGGCAATACAAAGGATTGGCAGCCGTAAAACTGGATGCGCAGGGTAATGTACAAAAACTGGCAGCTACGGGATTTTCTGCCATACAACAAAACGGAAAGGACATCTTGCGACTCAGCAGAGAAGCGGATGTATTTATTAAGGTAGAGAGAACAGGAACAAAAGTAACTATCGCTGATCCCACAAGGTCAATAACCATACAAACTAACTTGTAGTAATTATTCAACCAGATGCATACAATTATTCAGAACCGGAAAATGAACAGGATGTGGCAAAAAGCTGCTGCCTGTTTACTGGCAATGGTCCTGCTGAGCACTGCCAACGCGCAAGCCCCAACAGCTGTTTACCTGGATGAGCTCAGTATCCCTTCTTTTAACGAGGCCATACCGGCTGTTTCGCTGAAAACAGCTTCGGGCGGTGGGGCCATCGAGATCAACCGCGTACGGTACGAACGTGGACTGGGTATTCATGGTACCAGCGCCATGTTTTTTTTACTGGATGGAAAAGCAGCAGCATTTACTGCAGAAGCAGGTATTGATGATAAAGCCGCAGAAGGAACAGTCAGTCGTTTTTATGTGATCGGCGATAAAAAAATCCTTTTTGAAAGTGGAGAAATGAAAAAGGGGGAAGCGGCCAGAAAAGTAACAGTAGACCTGACCGGAATCAAACGATTCGGCTTGCTGGTCCTCCCCAACGAAGAATCGCAACGCGGTTACGCCAACTGGGCCAATGCACAGCTGGTCATGCTGGGGAACGCTTTACCAGCTTCTATTCCGAATGATGGAGAACGATACATACTCACACCCAAACCCCCTGCCACTCCCCGCATCAATTCACCTGCTATTTTTGGTGCAAGACCGGGTAATCCTTTTTTATATACGATCGTAGCCACAGGAGATATGCCCATTGTATATACAGCATCGGGTTTGCCCAGGGGATTGCAGCTGGATCCGTCAACGGGTATTATTACTGGAACCGTAAAAGAAAGCGGAACTTATATCGCTACCCTCCGTGCTAAAAATAAATTAGGGGTGGCTTCCAAAACCTTACGGATCAGGATCGGCGATACCATTGCACTTACCCCACCCATCGGCTGGAACGGATGGAACTCCTGGGCCAGGGAAATTGACCAGGAAAAAGTACTGGCATCGGCCAATGCCATGGTGAATATGGGGTTACAGCGTCATGGCTGGACCTATATCAATATTGATGATGCCTGGCAGGGATTACGGGGCGGTAAATACAACGCCATCCAGCCCAACACACAAAAATTTCCGGATTTTAAAAGCATGGCAGACCAGATCCATGCCAAAGGATTAAAACTGGGTCTTTATTCCACTCCGTGGATCTCCAGTTATGTGGGTAAAACAGGAGGCTCTTCCAATTTCGAGAATGGGGCGTACACAGATTCCATCGAAAAAGATAAACGCGCCAACCGCTACATCGGTAAATACCGTTTCGAAAAAGAAGATGCGTTGCAGATGGCGGAATGGGGCGTGGATTATTTAAAATACGACTGGCGCATCGACCTCAATTCTGCAGAACGCATGTCTGTTGCCTTACAACAATCGGGCAGGGATATTTTATACAGTTTATCCAACTCCGCTCCATTCGCACTGGCCAAAGACTGGGCAAGGATCGCCAATGCATGGCGAACAGGTCCGGATATCCGCGATAACTGGCTAAGCCTCTATGTATCTGCTTTTACACTGGATAAATGGATGCCTTATGGTGGACCGGGCCACTGGAACGATCCGGATATGATGATCCTCGGTAATGTTACCACTGGTTCCAAACTACATGCCACCCGTTTAACACCGGATGAGCAATACAGTCATGTGAGCCTGTTCAGTTTATTATCCGCGCCATTGCTGATCGGTTGTCCGATAGAACAACTGGATGCGTTTACCCTGAACCTGCTGACCAATGATGAAGTGATCGCTATAGACCAGGACCCACTCGGTAAACCGGCAAGACTGGTGGCCGATGATGGTAATGTACAGGTATGGTTTAAAACACTGGAAGACGGCTCCTATGCAGTGGGCATGTTCAATATCAACGGCTATGGAAAAAAACCGCAATCTTATTTCCGCTGGGGCGATGAACAGGAGCGGACCTATACGCTGGATCTTAGCCAACTCGGACTGAAGGGTAAGTGGAAGGTCAAAGATATATGGAGACAAAAAGAACTGGGCACTTATACCAACACATTTGAAACCAGGATCCGGCACCATGGTGTGTCCATGATCCGGCTTTTTCCAACTAACTGAATTGTATCGTATCATGAAAAAAATATATAGCCTTTTTTTAACCGCTGGTTTGTGCTTGTCTACAATCATTACCGCACAAACAACCCATACTGTATGGCTGGATGATCTGCCCATGCAAACTTTTTCGGAAGCCATTCGTCCTGTTTCTCTAAAGAGCAATTACGGGCACGATACCATGCGGATGAGTGGTGTGCGATACCAGCGGGGAGTGGGTGTACAAAGCATCAGTATCCTGGTATTTGATCTGGATAGAAAAGCCACGCAGTTTTCTGCACTGGTTGGTTTAGACGATATGGGCAACAAAGAGATACCCTTGATCTTTTATGTACTGGGAGATAAAAAGATCCTTTTTCAGAGTCCGGAAATGAAAATGGGAGATGCGCCCATAAAAGTGGAAGTGGATCTCACGGGTATTAAACAACTGGGTTTGCTGATCACAGATAAGATCGGAGGCATCAGTAATAAACGTACGTATGCGAACTGGGCCAATGCCAAGTTGGAAATGTATGCGGGACATAAACCCGGACACATGCAGTTCACCGATGAAAAATATATTCTTACACCCAAACCATCACCCCAACCTAGGATCAATTCGGCGAAAGTATTTGGTGCCACACCCGGAAATCCTTTTCTGTATACCATTGCCGCTACCGGCGAAAGACCCATGCAGTTCTCGGCGCAGCAGCTGCCCGAAGGTTTGTCGGTATCTTCAGCAACCGGTATTATCACTGGTACTGTTGCCAAAAGAGGAATCTACACCGCCATACTCAAAGCCAGGAATCGCTTGGGTGAAGCAACGCAAAAATTGCAGATCAAAATTGGCGATACGATCGCATTAACACCCCCTATCGGTTGGAACGGGTGGAATTCATGGGAATCAAAAATTGATCGCGGAAAAGTACTGGCTTCTGCCCATGCTATGGTGAACAAGGGATTGAGGGATCATGGCTGGACCTATATCAATATTGACGATGCCTGGCAGGGAACCAGAACAGGAAAGGATACGGCTTTGCAACCCAATGAAAAATTTCCCGATATCAAAGGCATGATCGATGAGATTCACGCGATGGGATTAAAAGCCGGCCTCTATTCCACTCCTTATATTGCCAGTTATGCCGGCTATGTAGGTGCTTCTTCCGATTATCCGGCCGGTGGCGAAACGCATGAACTCATCAAAGTAAACCGCCCTCCTTTTAGTCGAATCGCCAGATATAAATTTGAGCCGAACGATGCGAGGCAGATGGCGGCATGGGGAGTGGATTTTCTGAAATACGATTGGCGCATCGATGTGGCTTCTACCGAGCGCATGTCGCAGGCGCTGCGTAACGCAGGAAGAGATATTGTATTGAGTTTATCTAATAACGCGCCTTTTGAAAAAGTAAAAGATTGGGTGCGTTTGTCCAATATGTATCGTACCGGACCCGATATCAAAGACAGCTGGAACAGTTTATACCAGACCAGTTTTTCGCTGGATAAATGGGGGCCTTATACCGGGCCGGGTCATTGGGCCGATCCGGATATGATGATCGTGGGAGATGTATCGATTGGTCCTGTATTACATCCCACCCGTTTAACACCGGATGAGCAATACAGTCATGTGAGTATTTTCAGTCTGCTCTCTGCGCCGATGCTGATCGGTTGCCCTATTGAAAGACTGGATGATTTTACGCTGAGCCTTCTTTCCAATGATGAAGTGATCGCTGTTAACCAGGATCCATTGGGTAAAGCTGCGCGACTGGTAGCGGATACCAATGGCGTACAAACCTGGCTGAAACCACTGGAAGATGGTTCTTATGCAGTGGGACTATTTAATATCGACGGGTTTGGCAGCACGCCGCAATCTTATTTCCGCTGGGGTAATGAATCTGCCAGATCATATGTATTCGATTTTGCCGCATTGGGGCTGAAAGGAAAATGGAAGATCCGTGATCTGTGGCGGCAGAAAGACCTGGGTCATTTCCAGCAGCGTTTCCCAACAAGGATCCCTTACCATGGTGTGGTCATGCTCAGACTCACCAAACAATAGTATACTGATATGAAAAAAATATTCTTTTCCCTGCTACTAACCGTTTTGGTTCCTTCTTGTCTGATGGCACAGCAACCAGCCGCTTATACCATTCCTGCTATGCCCAATGCTGCAGAACGCAAAGCCACATTGGAACGTGAATGGGCAGCTGTGCAGAAAACGCCGCGGCAATTGGGAGTAAGAGATTGTTTCCTGTTCCTGGTAGATGCCATGGATGTGAATTTTCTACAACCCGCAGAAGTAGAATGGTTATTGAAACTGGTAAAAACAAGAATGATCACCGATCCGAAAGCGGGAAGAAGTTATGGCAATATTTTCTGGGGCTGGCACGAAACGGGAACTGATATAGGAGACGGTAACAACGTACAGTTT
>SCVK01000343.1 GCA_004297075.1 Chitinophagaceae bacterium | reverse complement strand
AATGTTGGATTTTAATCATACCATAAAACTTAGCAAACATGAAGAACAATAAAATAATGATGGGGATACTAGGGGTTGCTTTAAGCATGACCGCTTGTAAGAAAGACCTTGATATTTCCAATACAAATCTGCCCACCCCGCAAAGTGCTCAGAATGAGACAGGCGTACTTTCGCTTGCGCAAGGAGCGATTTATAGGAACGGTTTTTTTGATTTGAAATATTCTGATGGTGTTTACGGTCGTTTCTGGGCCGGAGCCACAGGATTTCATGAAATGATAGGAGATATTATTGGAGTAGAAGCCGCCAATGCGTACATTAATCAGCTTGGTTGTCCCAATAAAGTAACTCTCGACAATGGAACTGTTGTATTGAACCCTGGTACTCCAAGTACGCAGTATGCATTGTTACGCTCGATTAATAAAAATTCACAACAAGGTGGTAATCCAACTTATTACGAATGGGCGTACATGTATAACATGATTACCGCTTCAAATGCAATATTGGATCTGGCGTCTAAAACCACCTTTACCGGTACAGGTGCCGCCACTAAAAAGGCAACTGTTCAGGCATGGGCTTATTTCTGGAAAGGGTATGCATACGGAAGGATCGGTTCTATCTATTATGCCGGTCTGATTCAGAATGCCACCACTACAGAAGCCAGTACCAATGGTAACTATGTAACCAAAGAAGCCATCATTACGGAATCAAACGTGAACTATGATAAGGCCATAGCAGCACTGGGTGCAGCCACATCAACAACCGATTACTCTGCCGCACTGGGTAGTCTGCTTCCTTCTTTTGTGCAAAAAGGCAAGGGTGGTATTTTGACAACGGCTATGTGGATCCGTAATATCAATACACTGAAAGCACGTAATATTCTGGTAAACACTACCAAAGCTGCCATGACTGCCACCCAGTGGCAATCTATTCTCACTTTGGTAAACAATGGTATTACTGCCACAGACCTGATTTTTACGGGCCGTACAGATGCCAATGGTGATTTCCTGGGTACTACGATTGCTGATAAAGTACAATCTACGGGTAGTGCTACCGGTACCTATAAACTCAGTGAGCGCTGGGTACAGGAATTCAGAGCAGGGGATAAAAGGAAAGACAATAACGTGCGCACCTTACCAAACGTGGGTGTATTTAATACCGACCGTGGTAATGCCTTTAACACACGCTATAGTTTAACCAACGGCGGAAGTGGGTTGGCTGGTGTAGTTACTTATGCCAATACTGCTGCTGGTGCCAATGAAATTACACTCTGCGGTACTTATGAAGAGAATGAGTTGATGAAGGCGGAAGCCCTGATCCAGACAGGACAGATTGATCTGGGTGTTCAATCCATCGATAGAGTAAGAACCTACCAGGGTGCTGGTTTGGCAGCTATTGGGGCTGGTTTAACACAGGCTGCTGCCTATGAAGAACTGAGGAGAGAAAGAAGAATTGCCCTGGCTTTCAAAGGACTTTCTTTTTACGATGCCCGCCGCTGGGAGATCATAGCCCCGGATAAATCGCGCACCGGATGTAACCATATTTCGGCAGCAGGTACTTTAAGTACCAATGCTACCATCGTTTATGGCTTCCTGGATTACTGGGATGTTCCGGATAATGAACTGGCGTATAACCCTCCGGCAGCAGGTTCGGCAGCAGTGGTTAACCCCAAGCAGTAATTGCCCTACTATTATTTTTAACAATCAAGGCCCTGCAAAGGGCCTTGATTGTTTTAGAGAAGGTTGTAACTTACTACTTCAATCAAACAACCATGCACGTTTATTTCAGCCGTTGTGTCATCGCTTTCTTTTTGCTCAACAGTATAGCTGCGCAGAGTAACGGTGTGGTGGTAGGTGGAAAATGGCCCAGCCAGGTATTTATCAGTGATGTAAATGGCAGACCTTTTGAAAGCCGTTTTGCAGATGTGGATGGTACACCCTATTTGCACGCTGTATATAAATATGCGGATATCACGCTGAAGCAGGGAAGGAAATTTGTAAAGGTGAAAGCGAAACTTAACCTGGTAACGCAGGAAACGATTTTTGAATCGGCTAACGGGGTGGAAGGGTATATGGAAGCCGGTATGGTAAAAGAACTCAGTTATGCAGACACTACTGAACAGGGTATTGTATCGTATAAGTTTCAAACCGGATTTCCGGCGGTTGATAAACAGACAGACAGGCATTTTTACCAGCTTCTGGCAGAAGGCAAATGTGCGTTGCTGAAATCAATCGTAAAAAAGGTAATTGAAAGGAAAAATGAATTATCGGGTGAAGTAGCCAAAGAGTTTGAAACCATTGAAAATCTGTACCTGTATGTGAATGGAGAGATGCGCAGGTTCAAAAAAGATAAAGAATTTGTGCTCTCAGCCATGACAGATAAACTACCGGCAGTTAATCAATTCATAACAGATAATAAAACCAGTTTTAAAAATATCGATCAGGTGGTACGTCTGCTTAATTTTTATAACGGTTTGTAATACCCGATCGGTTATGCATAAAAAAACGCAGGCCGGATAGGCCTGCGTTTTTTTATCGATCTGTATGATCAGAACTTGATCTCTTCCTCGTGTTCATTAAAGAATTTGAATTCGATCAGGTGGTAGTTCGTATTGGACTGAGCCTTCAGGTTGGTCTTGTATTTGCGCTTCCATTTTTTGATGATGGAAGTGAAGAAACCTTTGGTGAGATAAGAATATACGATCGGGTGCACCACCAGTGTCAGGTTCTTGTGTGCATGGGTAATCAGGTAATGCAGGCGCTTTTCGATCTCGTCTTCGAGTAAGAGGGTAGAGCTGATTTTGCCGGTGCCATTACAGGCCGGACAATTCTCGGAAGTATTGATATTTACTTCCGGACGCATACGCTGGCGCGTAACCTGCAGCAAACCGAATTTAGAGATGGGCAATACAGAATGTTTGGCGCGGTCAGATTTCATGTACCCTTCCATCGCTTCCTGCACTTTGCGTTTGTTGTCAGGCAGTTTCATGTCAATGAAATCTATCACAATGATGCCGCCAAGATCTCTGAGGCGCAACTGCCGGGCAATTTCTTCAGCCGCTTCCAGGTTGGTCTCCAGCGCATTGTCTTCCTGGTTATTGCTCACGCTTTTATAACCGCTGTTCACATCAATTACGTGCAGGGCTTCTGTATGTTCTATAATGAGGTAAGCACCACTGGGCAGGTTCACTGTTTTGCCGAAAGAAGATTTTACCTGTTTGGTAACGCCATACTGATCAAAAATGGGTAATCCGTTATTCTGGTACAACGTAACAATATCTGTTTTATCAGGCGCTATGCGCTGTATATAACTCTGGGTTACGCCAAACAGGTTTTTATCATTCACCACCACCCGGTTAAAGTCGGCACTCAGCAGGTCGCGTAAAATGCTGGTGGTTTTATTCTCTTCGCTCAGGATCCTCACAGGGGCCACGGCGCCTTTGAGATTGGTTTTGATGGTTTTCCAGGTTTCTTCCAGTGCCAGCAGATCCTGATGCAGTTCTGCTGTGCTTTTACCTTCCGCTGCGGTTCTCACAATTACACCAAAATTTTTGGGGCGGATGGCTTCCACAATCTTATGCAGGCGTTTTCTTTCTTCAGAAGAATGTATTTTTTTGGAAACCGCTACGATCTCGTTAAAGGGAGTGAGTACAACAAACCTTCCCGGCAGGGATAATTCGCAGCTCAGGCGAGGGCCTTTGGCGGCAATCGGTTCTTTTAAGATCTGTACCAGTACATGCGGTTTGCCATTCAGTACTTCATTGATCTTGCCTGTTTTAACGATTTCGGGTTCGGAATGAAATTTAGCGAAATCAAAGCCATTGGGTTCTTTGTCGTTCATGGCCAGTTGTGTAAACTTCAGGATAGAACGAACATAGGGGCTCAGGTCTGTATAGTGCAGAAAAGCATCTTTCTCAAATCCCACGTCTACGAATGCGGCATTCAGTCCCGGTATCAGTTTCTTCACCTTACCGAGATACAAATCGCCTACGGCAAAACTGGCATTGGTGATCTCATTGTGGAGTTCAACCAGTTTCTTGTCCTCCAGGAATGCGATTTCAACACCTGTAGGGCCAGCATTTATAATTAATTCTTTGTTCACAAAATAGCAACTTTTACATACAAAATAACGGCCGGTATGCGGCAGGGCAAAACACACTTATATCCGTATCGCTCGTCACCTGATCAGGAAGGAAAAGGAAAAGTTGCAGCGTAGAAAGGTAGTGACGATATCCTGGAAAGTGTTAAAAGCAGTCACGCCCATGGGCGTGACTGCTTTCTATAAAGGTCAGAAGCAAGAATTATTTATTCTTCTTCTTATGACGATTCTTTCTTAAACGTTTTTTACGTTTGTGAGTCGCAATTTTATGACGCTTTCTCTTCTTACCACAAGGCATACACTTAGTAATTTTGTTAGTTAATGAATAAATTTATTTTTTCAATTCGGTGATCCT
>SCVK01000342.1 GCA_004297075.1 Chitinophagaceae bacterium | reverse complement strand
GAAGCAACGCGGCAAAGATTTCCCTTTGTTTCTTAATGAAAAGCGAAAACCTGTTTTAAAGGTAGTATTCGGGGTTTGTAAGCAAACATCATTCCATCATTTGTGGAAAAACAGATAAGGAGCGTAAGTTTGTCAACAAATTAAGATCCCATGTACGAACATATCACCACCGTTCGGGTGCGTTATGCCGAAACAGACCAGATGGATATCGTGTATTACGGCAACTATGCGCAGTACTTTGAAGTAGGGAGGGCGGAATGCATCCGTGAACTCGGATTTACCTATAAAAAAATGGAGGAGATGGGCGTGCGGATGCCAGTAGTATCAATGGAAGCGCGTTTTTTGCGGCCGGCGCATTACGACGACCTGATCACCATCAAAACGATCCTGAAAGAATTACCGGCCAAACACCAGATCGAGTTTCACCATGAGGTATATAATGAAAGAAAAAAACTACTGACCACCGGGAAAGTAGTTCTTTTCTTTATCGATAGCCATACCGGCAAATGGATCGGATTACCGGCAGAACTGAAGGAAAAATTAACAGCTTTTTTCACAGATCAGGCCCTGTGATGGTCGGGACGCCAGTTCCGGATGGCCTGTTTGATCTCGCTGCTTTTTAGGTTTTCATTCACAGCCCGGGCGGCCAGCTCCACCAATTCTTCATCGCTCGCAAAGCGCAGCGCAATGATCTGGCTCATGCGGAGTGATTTGGGTAAAGGTTTTCCGGTAAACACAAAATACCTGAAATTCTCTTCCGCACGGATGGCACGGTCCTGCGCTTTTAAAGCAAAAGCCCGCATATACCAGAAACACAAACAGAGGATCAGGCTGATCAGGCAGATCAGCGAAGCGGAATACAGGTTCTCTTTGGCAGAATGCGACAGATTGATAAAGGAACCGATCAGCAAAGCCAGTATCCCTGTGGCGGTGAGATAATGATACCCGGGAACATACTGGGTATGATTACCGTAGTTTTGTTCTTTCATGAAGGCATTATTTGGTTGAAAATATTATTTTTATCGCCTCTTCCCCCGCCATAGTGCAGAGGTTATGCGCGCAAGGAACAAAGTTGGTTTTATTTGAGCGTATCCAGTACCCGGAACATTTTCTTTACTATCTCCCCTGCAGAACCATCATAGTTATTGATGATGATGGCCACTGTATATGTTACGCCCTCTTTGGAAGTATGGTAACCCGCAAAACTCTTGGTGCCGCCAATGGTACCGCTTTTCAGTTTCATCTGGTTAAAAAATGGCAAGGATTCATAAAAAGCGGGGTACCAGCTTCTGCCACGGGCGTATTGCAGTGCCTGCACCAGCGCATCGGCCGTAACCCGGTTCTGGGGAGATAACCCACTGCCATCAATGATCTGAAGTGCTGCCGAACTGATGCCCTGCTCCTTCCAGAATTTTTTAACCAGCCCCACGCCTTTATCAGTGCTCCCCTTTCCTGTTTTCTCAAAGGCAATCGTCTTCAGAAAAGCTTCTCCATAGAGGTTAATACTTTTACGCATGAACCAGTAATTCAGGCTATCGAGCCTGGGAGAAATGAGTTTCCCGAGGTTTTGCACCTGCGGTACAGCCTTATCGTAAGAAACATTTACTCCTCCTTGCAAACGGATCCCGGCCAGTTCGAACGATTGCTGCAGCGTACTGGTTGTTTGTAAAGCCGGATCAGGAAAGGATCCGGAGATCACAAAGGCTTTTTCTTCTACCGGTATGGTACCTCTTACAAAACCCTGGCTGGCAAAAGGGGGCAGATAGACATAGGCATTGTCGCCCGTGCCTTTGGCTGCGGCCAGTAACTGGCTTTGCAGGTTTGTTCCGGTAAGCGCGGGGCGGGTTTCAATGATATCCACCGTATCGCCTATGTTTTTTCCTGAACGGAGAATCAGGTCGTACTGGTTCTCGTGCCAGTTCAGCGCCGATGTACCGGCTCCGTAATAATTACCGATATCATCCCAGATCCAGCCACCGGGTAAGGTTTCCTGCTCCCATTTACCACTATAACCCACCAGGTTTCCTGTTATTTTACGAATGCCACTCTGCGTAAGTATTTTTGTCAACTCCTGCATTTGCCGGTCTTCTCTGGTAGAATCATAGCGCCAGCTGCCCAGACTGGGGTCGCCGCTGCCCAGCAGGTACAGATCTCCCTGTAAAGTATTCCTGGAAATCTTGCCGGTATACCCCAGCAAAGTTTCATACCGGTAAGCCGGCCCCAGTAATTCCAACGCCGCTACGCTGGTAATTATTTTTTGACAACTGGCTGGCGCTAAGCCTGTTTGCGCATTTACTTCAAATACTTTATCGCCTGTTTGCGCATTGATGACCTGTAAACCCAGCAGGGCATGTTTCATTTGGGGGTCTGACTGCAGAATATCCACTGCTTTTGCCAACCTTTCTTTCACGGGTTGCGCCGCCAGGGAAAACGAATAGATACATAAACAAATAACCCAATAGCCTGTTTTCATAATTGCCCTTTACCTTGCACTAAAATTAAGCTTAAGCAGACTATGGAAAAAGTTTTTGCATCCATCATCACCATTGGAGATGAATTATTGATCGGACAAGTGATCGATACTAACAGCGCCTGGATAGCCCAGGAACTGAATAAAGTGGGCATTTTGCTGAAGCACCGGGTGGCCGTGGGCGATGTGCGGGAAGATATCTGGCAGGCGCTGGATGCGGAAAGCAAGGAAGTATCGCTGGTGATCATTACCGGCGGGCTGGGTCCTACTGCCGACGATATTACCAAACCCCTGCTCTGCGATTATTTTGGGGGGAAGATGGTGGTGCACGAACCTACCCTGAAGCAGATCACCCATATTTTCGAGCATATCCTCAAGCGCCCCATGATTGAGCGCAATGCCAAACAGGCCGAAGTACCGGATACATGTACCGTTTTGCTGAACCAGCGGGGAACGGCTCCGGGTATGTTATTTGAAAAAGAAGGAACCTTTTTTGTTTCCCTGCCGGGTGTACCGCATGAAATGAAATGGCTGATGACGAATGAAGTGCTGCCGAAAATCCCGGAACTGTTTCAGACAGGTTTTATCGAACACCGTACCCTGCTTACAGCCGGTATCGGCGAATCGTATCTGGCTAACCTGGTGCAGGAGATAGAGGAAGCCTTACCGGCCCATATTAAACTGGCTTACCTGCCCAATTATGGCATGGTAAGATTACGACTAACCGCTTTTGGATTTGATAAGGCGGCACTGATCACAGAAATCGACCGGCATTTTGAGGGGTTCAAGGAAAAAGTGAAAGACTACCTCGTAATAGATGAAGACCTGCCCATGGAACAGGTAGTGGCCAGGCTGTTGAAAGAGAGCGGAAAGACCCTCTCTACTGCCGAAAGTTGTACTGGTGGGTATATTGCGCATGTCATGACTTCGCACCCCGGATCGTCTGTGTATTTCACGGGTAGTGTGGTTAGTTATGCCAACCGGATCAAAGAAAGTATCCTGCACGTGCCGGAAGAAACCCTGCAAACCGTGGGTGCCGTTAGCGAAGACACGGTAAAACAAATGGCCCAATCCGTGAGGGAACTGATGCAGACAGATTATGCCATTGCCGTGAGCGGTATCATGGGGCCGGATGGCGCCACCGCCGAAAAACCGGTGGGGATGGTATGGGTGGCCGTGGCTGATCAGAACAGGGTGAAAACCCAGCTGTTCAACTTCCGGTTTGACCGGAGGAGGAATATTGAATTAACTGCCACCAATGCGCTGAACCTTTTGCGTATCTTTATCAAGGAAAAGCCCTAACAGATGTTCGTTTTTGCATAGCAACCGATACATTTGCACTTTCATTTTCTGTGTGTATTTTACTGTGCGGCAGGAAAGAAAGCGGAAACAGAGAATAGAACCCATATCCGAATTAAAACAGCACGATAGTATGGCAATTGCTGAACTGGTAATGCCCAAACTGGGCGAGAGTATCATGGAAGCCACGATCCTGAAATGGCACAAACAGGTTGGCGACACTG
>SCVK01000553.1 GCA_004297075.1 Chitinophagaceae bacterium | reverse complement strand
CCCAGTATCAGTGCCACTTTATCTGTACCGATAAATTTTTCGCCGATGACAAAAGCCTGTGCCAGTCCATTCGGTACTTCCTGTACGGCATATTCAAAACGACAGCCTAACTCTGCCCCATCGCCCAGCAAACGTTTAAACTGGGGTGCATCTTCGGGAGTTGTGATGATCAGGATCTCATGAATACCCGCCAGCATCAAAACCGACATGGGGTAATAGATCATGGGTTTATCATATACCGGCATCAGTTGTTTACTGATGCCCTTGGTAATGGGGTATAATCTGGTACCGGATCCACCTGCCAGGATAATGCCTTTCATAACTTAGAATTTTAGCGCAGGAAGCAATTCCTGCAGCGTAGGTAATACTTTGTCTTTAGCGGATAACAATAATTCGGTTTCCGGCAATTGCCAATTAATGGCAAGGGCCGGATCATTAAATATAATACCCGCTTCGGTAGCGGGATGGTAATAATTATCGCACTTGTAAAAAAATGTAGCCGATTCACTCAATACCACAAATCCATGTGCAAAACCACGGGGTACAAACAATTGTGTATGGCTATCTTCCGACAATTCCACCGCCACATGTTTACCAAAGGTTGGGGATTTTGGGCGAATGTCAACCGCCACATCCAGTACCTTTCCTTGTAATACCCGCACCAGTTTGGCCTGCACAGCATCGCCCTGCTGGAAATGCAATCCGCGCAAAACCCCTTTCTGCGAATGTGATTGATTATCCTGCACAAAATTGATATCCAGCCCTGTCTGATCTAAAAAAGTTTTCCGGTTAAAGCTCTCAAAAAAATACCCGCGGTGGTCGCCATGAAAGGTATCATGCACCAGGAAACAGCCGGGTAATAAGGTTTCTTCAATTCGCATAATTATCTGTTGGTATACATAGACTGGTAATAGTTCTGGTAGGCCCCACTGGTAACATGGTTCAACCAGGTTGTATTGGCAAGGAACCAATCGATCGTTTCGCGCAGCCCTTCTTCAAAAGTAACCGTAGGTGCCCA
>SCVK01000552.1 GCA_004297075.1 Chitinophagaceae bacterium | reverse complement strand
CCACGGTGGTCTCGACGTATGCGGGGTGAATACCCGATTTCATTTCATGGTCCTCTGTGATCGATGGCGCCGGGTCGCCCGATTATTCGGACGTGAACCGGAGCCGAGGGGGTTCGGCGGTCCATTATGCCAGGTCAGCCGCCAAGGTCCTAAACGCGTCCGGGCCGCCGACTATTCCTGGGCGCCGCGCCGGCCCAGGTCGGCCAGACGATGCTCCAGGAATCGTCGTTCGGGGTCGGTCGCGGCCAATGTCAGGGCGCGTTCGAACGCGGTTCGCGCCTCGTCGGTCCGGCCCAGGCGCCGCAGCAATTCCGCCCGAGTCGACGGCAGGTAGCGGTAATCGCCCAAGTCAAGCGCGTCGATGAGGTTCAGCGCCCGCCCGGGGTCGCCGGCCTCGGCGATGGCCACCGCGCGATTGAGGGCCACGACGGGCGACCCGGTCAGCTGTTCGAGCCGCTCGTACAAGACCACCACCTCGTCCCAGTCGATCTGCTCCTCGGCCTGCAACGAGGCGATGGCGGCCTGCAGCACATAGGGCCCGCCGGCCAGCCGCAAAGCCAGCGCGCGATCGAGAGCTGCCCGTCCGGCATCGACCTTGGCCTGGTCGTGCACCGTGCGGTCCTGCTCGGCGAGCGGCACCACGCGGCCGTCGACCACCCGGGCCGCTCGTCGCGAATCGTGCAGCAGCATCAGCGCCAGCAGCCCGTAGGCCTCGGGCTCGTCGGCCAACAATTCCGCGAGGAGCCGGCCCAGCCTGATCGCATCGGCAGCCAGGTCACCGCGCTCGGTGAAGCCCTGGTTGAAGATCAGGTAGATCACCGCGAGCACCGCCGCCACCCGGTCGGGCAGCAGCCGGTCCGCCGGCAGGGCGAACGGGATGTTCGTCGCCCTGATCTTGGTCTTGGCGCGGGAGAGCCGGCGCTTCATCGTGTCCTCGGAGACCAGGAACGCGCGCCCGATCTCGGCCGTCGTCAGCCCGCCGAGGGCCCGCAGGGTGAGGGCCACCTGGGCCTCGCGGGCCAGCGCCGGATGGCAGCACATGAAGATGAGCTGCAGGCGTTCGTCGCCGATGGTGCTGTCGAGGTCGATCTCGTCCATGGTCGTCGCCT
>SCVK01000341.1 GCA_004297075.1 Chitinophagaceae bacterium | reverse complement strand
ATTGAAAGACTGGATGATTTTACGCTGAGCCTTCTTTCCAATGATGAAGTGATCGCTGTTAACCAGGATCCATTGGGAAAAGCTGCGCGACTGGTAGCAGATACCAACGGCGTACAAACCTGGCTGAAACCACTGGAAGATGGTTCTTATGCAGTGGGACTATTTAATATCGACGGGTTTGGCACTACACCGCAATCTTATTTCCGCTGGGGTAATGAATCTGCCAGATCATATACATTCGATTTTGCCGCATTGGGGCTGAAAGGAAAATGGAAGATCCGTGATCTGTGGCGGCAGAAAGACCTGGGTTATTTCCAGCAGCGTTTTCCAACAACGATCCCTCACCATGGTGTGGTCATATTCAGACTCACCAAACAATAGTATACTGATATGAAAAAAATATTCTTTTCCCTGTTGCTTACCGTTTTGGTTCCTTCTTGTCTGATGGCACAGCAACCAGCTGGTTATACCATTCCTGCTATGCCCAATGCTTCAGAACGCAAAGCCACATTGGAACGTGAATGGGCAGCTGTGCAGAAAACGCCGCGGCAATTGGGAGTAAGAGATTGTTTTCTGTTCCTGGTAGATGCCATGGATGCGAATTTTCTGCAACCCGCAGAGGTAGAATGGTTACTGAAACTGGTAAAAACAAGAATGATCACCGATCCGAAAGCGGGAAGAAGTTATGGCAATATTTTCTGGGGCTGGCACGAAACGGGAACTGATATAGGAGACGGTAACAACGTACAGTTTTGTATGCAATACGGGATGCTGGTAAAATTACTGTTCAATGATCGCTTATCGGCTACAGCACAGAAGGAGCTGGATGATATTTTTTCGCTGGCACTGAAAGGTGGCCGGAACCAGGAGATCAGGATCTCCTACACCAATATCTACCTCATGCGGATCTGGAATTTTGTAGCGTATGGAGAAGTGTACCATGACCGGTCCGTATTGGATGAGGGAAGAAAATATTTTGATCTCTGGTTACAGCACGTGGCAAGGTATGGTAACCGCGAATATGATAGTCCTACCTATTGCGGGGTAGATCTTGAATCTTTGCTGCTGATTCATACTTTCATCACCGATGCGGATATTAAAAATAAAGCGGCTGATGCGATCAGATTATTCCTGACCGATCTCAGTGCGCATTATAACCAACGCGGTGGTTACCTCGAAGGTGCCCATAGCCGCGATTATAACCGGGTATTCGGCCGCGACCTGCTGGAAGAAAAATATTTCAACCCTTTACTGGGCGGAAAAAATACCAATGCACACCTGTTTCACCAGGTTTGCCTGGATGCATTGCAAAGACTGGGATTATCTGCCGCACAAAAAGAACTTATGAACCGGAAGAACCGTTTTATCGTGCAGCGATGGGATAGTCTGCCACATACCTATGCTTCCGATTATCATGGCAGTAAAGTATCCATCGCATCCACCAACCAGGCCTATAGTCCGGATGATAAACCCTTTGTGATGTACCTGAGCAGTGCTAAAAAACCTGCTATGGCCAATATGGTGTACGTGCTGGAAGGAAGGGATGATCATTATGGAACCTGGAGTGCAACAGGCATGGGGGATAAGATGAAACACCTGATGCCAGCCAATTACCCATCCAATGGCGGATGGGGTAAAACAAGACACCTGATGCCTTTTATGCAGTCGGCACAGAACAAGGGTGAGTTCGTGATGCTGGTGTCTGGTGCAAAAGACCATAACTGTATCAAAGAATACCTGAACTCAACCATCATTCTTCCTGATGTATTTGATGAGATCTGGATCGGTAAAACAAAGAAGAAAGTACCTGCCAAAGGAGAGAGCCTCGCATTGGATGAGACCAACACTTTTTTTGCAAGGTTCGAAGAGGTGGCCATTGCTTTCCGCTACCTCCAGTATAACGCTGCCGAAGGTGTAAGACCGGTTCTGTATAACGATGGGTTTGCGTATGCTTCCACAAGAGAGCAATTCACGCTCAGCAATAATAAAGCTTTACGACTGACACTGCAACATCCCAACGATGGCAAAGCCACCATCGCCATGTGGTGGAAGACCGCTGAAGGCATCCGTACCGATGCTGATTTCGCCCGATTCCGCCAGTCAGTATTAACGGCGCCGGTAACGGTGAAAGAAACCAATGGCATTACCGATATTTCCGTACAGACTCCTTCCGGAAAACTGGGTGTACAGGCAGACCTGCTCAATAAAAAGCGGATAGCTTATGCCAACCCCTTTACCCTGCCGAAAGATTTTCTGTTCATGGTGGATGGTGAAGAGCTGGGTAAACCCATCATGGCAAAATATCGGTAAAGCCGGTAGTAACTACTTGGATCAGACAGTTGGTTTCAGGATAAATTGAACACGAAAACGATTTCGCAGAAAAGCAAGCTGACCTTTATTGTTAATTCTACTAAAACGTTTTAACTTACCCATCCTAAACAGAAACCGATTGCCCTGTAACAGCTGTTTACAGGAACAAACCAACTGCCATGAAAAGAGTAACCATCCTGGGTATTGCCCTCTTATTGTACTTTCCTTCCTTTTCCCAGTCATGGGTAGATTCGGTAGATAAACACGGCCGTGAAATTTTTATGCCGGCAGAGAAATACAAGTGGGACTGGGGCCAGGCTACCTTTCTCAACTCATTGGTGCATCTGTATAACAGTAAAACAGACGCAGACAAAAAGACCTATCTCAACTATATCAAAACGGCCATGGATGCCACGTATGCGGTAGCCAATGGCAAACATCCCAATGCGGTAGCTTCGGCGCATGGCATGGCTTTTCTCGCAAGGATCACGGGCGAGTCCAAATACCTCGATAAAAGCAAAGAGATCTATGCCCAATACCTGCAGGTACCCCGCTCGCCAAACGGCGGTCTTTCGCACCGTGCCGAAACCGTTGAGTTATGGGATGATACGGTGTATATGCTCAACATGTTCCTGCTCGAAATGTATCGGTTAACAGGTGATGAAAAATATATCGCAGATTTTGTAGAACAGTTCAACGCACACAATGAAAAGCTCACCGATCCCGTATCCGGTTTATGGGTGCATGGCTGGGACGCAGACGATACCGATTACAACGATGGTTGCAGCATCATGGGCTGGCCCGATAAAACCACCCGCAAAAGCAGCCAGATCTGGGCCCGTGGAAATGGCTGGGTAGGGATGGCACTAGCAGATGCACTGGAAACGATCGCTAAAAATTCACGATACAGAAAACCACTGGAAAAAGCCTTCCTGCATTATGTAGAAAGTGTGGCTCCCTGGCAGCACAAAGAATCCGGTCACTGGTACCAGTTGGTCACGCTTCCGGATAATCCGAAAAATTTTCTGGAGAGTTCCTGCACGGCCATGTTTGCGTATACCATTACCAGGGGTCTGCAGCTGAAACTGCTGAACCCGAAAAAATACCGGCCCATGGTAGAGCAGGCTTATAAAGGACTTCGTAACCTGAGTATGACCAATGCCGGCAACGGTTACCTGGTTCCGGCAAGGGTATCAGGCGGCACCTGTGTGGGCGATGAAAATTATTATCTTACCAGGAAGATCACCGAAGGTACCGGTTTTGGTTATGGATCTTTTATCATGTTCGGCCTGGCTTATGAACAATACAAAGGCATACGCAAATAAGCATCAATCTTTCAGCAATAAAATTCACGGATGAACAGAAGAAAATTTGTAACACTAGGTGCCACGTCGGTTTGTATGATGCCTTTTTTAGGTGCAGCCGCTTTTCGTAAAGAACAATATGCGGCACCGGCGGTAAAACCTGCCTGGCTGGTAGAACTGATCAGGTTCAACGACGAGGAGCTGAAAAACCTTCGCCAATACAAGATTACCGATACCGCTCACCGGTTTTATGGCGGATACCTTTCCGGTGTTGAGATCCCAAATCCGCATAGTACCTGTGCCTTTATCAATAAAGCAGCAGAAGCAGTGGCCAGTCAGGAGTCGGAGTATTACCAATCGGCAGCTATCCTCAAAGACATGGAACTGGCACTGGGCAGTTTATTGAAAATGCAACATGCCGATGGTACCATTGATCTGATGGACACCAATTTTCACTCCACACCCGATACGGCATTTATGGTGAAGCGGCTGGTACAGTCGTATAACATTCTGCAAGCATCAGGTATAAAAGATACGGCTGCAGTTCTTTCATTATTACAACAGTTTTTACAACGTGCCGGTGAGGCATTGATCGTTGGTGGTATTCATACGCCCAATCACCGTTGGGTGGTATCTGCTGCATTAACCAAACTGAATGAGAAATGGCCCGATCCACGTTATGTGAACCGGGTGAACCAGTGGCTGGCAGAACATATCGATCTTGATCCTGATGGGCAATACACTGAAAAAAGTACCTACGGGTATTCTGCTGTGATAGACCGAGTGCTGATCACTGTTTCCAAAGGCTTACACAAACCCGAATTGCTGGATGCGGTGCGGAAGAACCTGCGTATGATGCATTATTACCTGCATCCCAACGGGGAAGTGGTAACAGAGGCTTCTAACCGGCAGGACAAGGGCCAGATCGGCACCATGGAAAATTATTATTATGCCTGTCGTTACTTTTCCTTACTGGATAACGATGGTGAAATGGCGGCCATGTGCCGTTTGATCGAAAAAACTTCTTTCCGGAAACTGACCGATTCGCTGAGTTATTTCCTGGAAGATCCTTCGTTGTGGAAAGAGTTACCTGCCACCAAACCTTTACCGGTGAGTTATGTAAAATCCTTTCCGTATTCCGGTGTGGTGCGGATCCGCAGGAATGAATGGGATACCACCATCCTCTCCAACAATCCGGGCTGGCTCACTTTTCACAAGGGAAACGCGGTATTACAGGGTATGCGTATTGCCGCTTCTTTTTTTGGGAAAGGGCAGTTTCAGTCAGATACGATCACACAGAAAGGCAAAACCTGGGTTTTAACACGCAAGCTGGAAGGCCCATATTTTCAGCCATTACCGGCAGATAAAATTGCCCCCGACGGTGATATGGCCAAAATGCCCAAATCGGCGCGTAAGCAGAGCGAAGTGCAATGCCTCGAAACAACCGTAACCATTACTGAAGCCAACCAGGGCATTGCTGTTGAGATAGAAATGAAAGGAACCGATAATGTTCCGGTATCGATGGAACTGATCTTCAGAAGAGGCGGACAGTTTACCGGTGTGCAGCCGCATGGCAGTAAAGCAGATGCATATTTGTTCAACGATCTACAGGGAACGTATACGGTAGGAAAAGATACGATCCGTTTCGGACCGGGTAAAAAGGAACACAAGGGAATCCAGTTAAGGGGTGCCTTACCGGCAGTAGATGCACCAACAGTATACCTGACAGGTTTTACCCCATTCAAACATACTATTCAATTATCCTGATATCATGCAAAAGCGTGCAAAGCATCTTTTTATTCATACAGTAGAGAAGAAAGTGCTCCTTTCTATCCTGTGTGTCCTGTTATTACCCGCGATCCTGCCGGCACAGAAGACCTTTCAGAAAAAATACCAGACAGAAATGATCCTCGCCGAAACCGGTACGGTAATTGAACTGCCGGAAGGAACTTTCACGCTCACCAATACGCTGTCGCTCGAGGGCAAGAAAAAGATCACCATCCGCGGTAAGGGAATGGATAAAACCATTCTCAGTTTCAAAGGCCAGACCGATGGGGCGGAAGGTATCCGTGTAAGTGATGGCGCAGATATTGTACTCGAAGGATTTACGGTACAGGATGCCAAGGGTGATGCCATCAAAACCATGCACGTGACAGGTATTACTTTCCGTGATGTAAAAACGGAATGGACAGGTACTCCCGGTCCGCAGAACGGTGGTTATGGATTATACCCTGTACAATGCACCGGTGTGCTGATAGATCGATGTATGGCCGTGGGTGCTTCCGATGCGGGTATTTATGTGGGGCAATCGCAGGATATCATCGTTAAGAATTCGAAAGCCTGGCACAATGTGGCGGGTATCGAGATCGAAAATTCTTTGCGGGCCCAGGTATATGATAATGAAGCCTGGGAAAATACCGGCGGTATGCTCGTATTCGATCTGCCCGACCTGGTGCAGAAACGCGGTGGTGATGTAAAAGTGTATAATAACTATATCCATGATAATAACTATGAAAACTTTGCTCCCAAGGGAAATATCGTAGCTACGGTTCCCAGTGGTACGGGGTTGTTGATACTCGCCACCAAGGGTATCGAAGTGTACCGTAACAGGATCATCAATAACCAGTCGGTGAGTACCGGTATCATCAGCTATTTTACAACGATGAAACCTATCAAAGACAAATCCTATGATCCCTATCCTTCTGCCATTTCTATTCACGATAATGTATATGAAAGAAAACCGGGCTTGCCGGTCAGCAAAGACCCGCTGGGAATGATCGTTGGAAAAAAATACGGACAGGATATTCCGCATATCCTGTATGATGGAATCAAAAATCCCAAACTATTGGATCCGGCTGGCAACTGGATCGCAGGGCAGTGTATCACCATCATCAATAACAAAGAACAATCTGTGGTAAACCTGGATGCGGAACACGGCTTCAGGGATATGAAACGGGTGGATGATTCCTTTAACTGCAATAACTGAATATGCTAAGGGGTGTGATCATAGGAGTTATCTGTTTTATTGTTTCGGGATCCTTTATCGCGAATAAGCCGGTAAAAAATTATCCCGAAAAATTATCGGCCTGGGGCATTTTTGAAGGTAAGATGCATGCATTGAAACCTGCCAAAGGCGTTGTACCTTATGGGCTGAATACCCCCTTGTATACAGACTATGCGGAGAAGTTGCGGTTTGTGCGTTTGCCGCTGGGTAAGTCAGTTAACTATTCAGCAGCCACCACGCTGGATTTTCCAACGGGAACGCTGCTGGTAAAAACA
>SCVK01000550.1 GCA_004297075.1 Chitinophagaceae bacterium | reverse complement strand
TCGCATGTACGGAGAAAAACAGGGCTGGAAAGTAACTGAGATTGATTACCAGGAAGGGGATGGGGCCGGTATTAAAAGTGCTACCATTCAGTTTGACGGTGATTTTGCCTATGGTTTTTTAAAAGCGGAGAGTGGGGTACACCGTTTGGTGAGAATTTCTCCGTTCGACAGCAACGCCCGCCGGCATACTTCTTTTGCATCGGTGTATGTATATCCGTTGATTGATGACAGTATCGAGATCAACGTGAACCCCAGCGATCTGGAATGGGCTTTTTACCGCAGTGGTGGTAGTGGCGGACAGAACGTAAACAAAGTAGAAACAGCCGTACGCCTGAAACATATACCCAGTGGATTTATAGTAGAATGCCAGCAGGCAAGAACCCAGGGCGAGAACCGGGAGCTGGCCTTAAAAATGCTGAAGAGCCGTTTGTACGAAGAAGAACTCCGCAAACGACAGGAAGCGATGAATGCTACCAATGCCAATAAAAAGAAAATTGAGTGGGGCAGCCAGATCCGCAGTTATGTTTTTCATCCCTACAAAATGATCAAGGACCACCGTACCGATTATGAAGTAGGTAATGTAGGCCCGGTGATGGATGGGGAACTGGATGGGTTTATTAAGGCGTATCTGATGATGGAGAAAGAAAACACCAATAATTAAAAATTAGCAATTAAAAATTAAAAATTAGGCCGCGGATAGATAGGAGGTCATTCGCCTATCTATCCGCGGCCTCTTCGTTGTTTACAGTATTCAATTGCTAATTGTTAATTTTTAATTGCTAATTATTAACTGGCTTTCGTACTGATATATCTCACCAAACTCCGCTTCGCGATCGGTAACAAGGTTTCTTCCATGGGTAAACTCAATTCTGTTTCGAGTGAGTATACTGCGGGGTTGGGCAGGTCTGAGCGATTTTTGATGAGTTCGGATTTGATGTTCTGGTAAGAGTTAACGATGTTACGCTGCCATACATCTACAAATTCAGTTTTGATACTGCGGTATTTTTCATCGTGTTTCTCAAAAATGCTCAGCCGGTACTGGTATACCCAGGTATTACGGCACTGGCCCTCGCAGAGCATGAAATAACCTTCTGTATGATCGAGTGGCACCAGTCCAACCGGTTCGATGGTAATCTTATTCTCTACAAATTCATAGATCTCAGAGCCGCTGGTGATGGTTCTTTTCATGGTGGAGGAGGCGAAGTTGATAATATCTTCCAGTTCCTGCATCAGTTCATCATCTTCTACCAGTGATTGGTAGAGTAACTGTAATTTTTCGATCTGTATACCGGTAAGGCGTTTGGGAAACTGTTCCTGCAGGTATTTTTTGTTTTCTTTAAAGGCTACCAGGTTATTGTAATGAAAGATAAGATCGGCAAACTGGGGATATAGTTTGTTCTCGC
>SCVK01000340.1 GCA_004297075.1 Chitinophagaceae bacterium | reverse complement strand
TGATTATACCAACTATACCGCCAATACCGACTGGCAAAGCCTGGTGCTGCGCGATGCGGTGATCACTTCCAATAACCTCAGCATTGCCAACAGCGGCGAAAAAAGCACTACGTACCTGAACGTGGGTTATACCAACCAGGATGGTGTGGTACGTAATGATAATTACAAACGTTATCTCGCGCGTTTAAACGAAGAGATCCGTTTTTCAGATAAAATCAAAGTAGGCGCCGAAGTAACCGGATACCACTGGATCAGTAATCCGCCGGCCGCTTCCATCTCCAATGCCCTTTGGGCCGCACCTATTGTAGGCATACAGCAGGATGCCAATACGTATTATAGTATGCCTTCTTTCCAGCGTGCACAGGTAGGTAACCCGGTAGCTGCACTAAACAGGGGAGATGGTACCAGCCTGGATAAAGGGTTCCGTTTGGTAGGAAGTATTTATGGTGAGATCAAATTTGCCAAATACTTTACCTGGCGCTCTACCTTTTATACCGACCTCGCTTTTAATACCAACAGGGGCTTCAGCAGACTGCCTTTCACTTTCATCAACCTGGGCGAAGGGGCCGCACCTACCACCACTACTTTTGATAATTCAGTAAGAACTTCCGTATCACAAAGCCAGAGCGAATCCAAACGCTACCAGCAGGATCATACCCTGAATTTCACGCGGAACTTCGGTGGCAAACATGCGGTAACCGCATTGGCTGGTTTTACCTCTATCTATAGTTACAGTTCTTACCTGAACGCAAACAGGAGAGATACTTCTGTGAACATTAACAACAGTCCGGAATTCTGGTACATCGGTGTGTCTAACGCCAACAACCCCGGCAATTATGATGGTGGCGGTGGCGAAAGCGCCATTGAAGGTTATTTTGGAAGGGTGAGTTATTCTTACCTGGGTAAATACCTGCTCAATGCTACCATCAGAAGAGACGGCAGTTCCAAATTTGCACCGCAGAACCGCTGGGGTACTTTTGGTAGTGTAGGATTGGGCTGGATCGCCAGCGAAGAAAATTTCTTCCGTAAGATCAAGGGTATCGATTTCCTCAAATTCCGTGGCGCCTGGGGTTTCACCGGTAATGCCAATGGTTTTGCAGATAATCTCTACAAGCCGGGTATATCCAATGCATCCACAGCTGTTTTCGGCGATAATGTGTACAGCTCCATACAGGCAGCCTATATCCCTGATCCTAACCTGCATTGGGAAACCGTAAAAGGGATCGATCTCGGGTTTGACCTGCGCACATTCAACAACAAAATGAACCTGGAGTTTACCTGGTATAACAGAACCACTTCCGATATTCTTACGGCAGTGGCCCTGCCCAATGATAGCAGAAGTTATTTCACCAATCTCGGACAGATCACCAACAAAGGGATAGAAGTATCACTGGGCTGGAACGACAAAGCAGGAAGAGACCTGGTATATGGTGCTTCGCTCAACTTCAGCTACAATAAAAATGTGGTGAACTCCATCGGTAATAATTTCAATTTCTCCATCATCGGTAATGGCGGTACCAACCTCACCACTACCGGACAATCCATCGGCTATTTCTACGGGTACACACAAACCGGTATTTACCAGTCATCTGCCGATATGGCTAAAATGGCCACTTTCTCCAACTCATTACCAGGCGATATCGCTTATGCGGATGTGAACGGAGATGGGGTGATTTCGCCGGCAGACCGTGGTTATATCGGTACACCATTCCCTCCATACAGCTTTGGCGGAAATTTCACACTGGGTTATAAAGGCTTTGATGTGGAACTGGATCTGCAGGGTATGGCCGGACATAAAATTTATGTACAGCGCCGTACCTCCACTTTTGCTGTGTTGAATTATGAAGTGAACCGTTTGAATGCGTATACCACACCGGGTTCCTCCAATGTAGAACCTATTCTGGATAACACAAGAGGTAATAACTTTTTAATGAGTACCCATTATCTCGAACCCGGCGATTATTTCCGGATCCGCAATTTCCAGATCGGGTACACATTCAACCAGGGTTTCCTGGCCAAAGCCGGTATCAAAAAAGCAAGGGTATTTGTGAACGGACAGAACCTGAAAACATGGAGTAAGGTTACCGGTTATTCTCCGGAGCCCATCATTGGCAGTATTCTGGGTGGTGGTGCCGACAATGGCGCTTATCCGGTACCTGCCGTGTATTCATTCGGTCTTAACCTGACTTTTTAAACCTGTCAAATCATGTATACAATGAAAAAGATAAATATATCCTTACCTGCGGTGATGCTGCTGGCCTTTGTGTCTGTGCTGTTCACGCTGACAGGTTGTAAAAAAGACTTCCTGGATACACAACGCCAGGGCGCATACGATGCGGATAACTATCCTTACCCGGGTGGTTCGGGTCCGTACGACCAGTTCATCTTTGGTGCCTATAATGAACTCAGAAGTTTTAACGTACATAGCCAGGCATTCATTACGGCCACGAGTATCCGCAGCGATGATGCCGATAAGGGAAGTACGCCTGCTGATGGTGGTGCCAATGCTATTGACATGGATAATTTTCCTGTTACCCCGAGCAATGGTTTCGGTAATGCTTTGTGGTTAGGGTATTACAGCCTGATTAACAAGTGTAATACCACTATCAAAGAGGTAAATACCAATACCACCATTACTGCCACCGATGCGATCAAAATACAAACCATTGGCGAGGCACGTTTCCTGAGGGGCTATGCCTATTTCATGATGGTGCGTTTGTTTGGTAGTGTGCCCATCATTGATACCGTATTCGATAACCCGGCTTTGCAGAACAATATTCCGCAGAGCAGTGCCGCACAGGTATATGCTTTTGTAGAGAAAGACCTGGTATATGCTGCAGGTAGTTTGCCTCTGGTATGGGACAGTAAATTTGTAGGTCGTGCCACCAGTGGTGCCGCCAATGGATTATTGGCCAAAGTGTACCTGTACCAGCAGAAATGGGCATTGGCCATGAGTACGGCTAACCTGGTTATGAACTCTGGTCAGTATAACCTGTCTACTCCTTTTGATAAGATCTTCCGCGAAGAAGGAGAGAACAGTTCTGAATCTGTATTTGAAGTACAGGCAACGGCCAATGCTTCTTTCCCTACCAGTAATGGTGTGCAGTATGCGCAGATCCAGGGCATAAGAGGATCGGGCGTGTTTGATCTGGGCTGGGGATGGAATTCGCCCAGCACACAGCTCGAAGCCTCTTTTGAAGCCAATGATCCGCGTAAGAACCGTACCATCCTGTACACGAGTACGGCTACTACCACTTACCAGACTTTATATAATGAAGTGCTGCCGGTGGGTTTACCCAATCCGCGATACAATAACAAAGTGTACACCAACCCTGCACAGCGTGCCACTATCGGCAACCGTTTCGGTTACTGGATGAATGTTCGTGTACTGCGTTATGCGGATGTGGTACTCCTGTTTGCCGAAGCGGCTAACGAGGTAGGAGGTACGGCTAATATCACAGCTGCGAGAACAGCCCTCAATAGTGTTAGGCAGCGCGCCAGGGGCGGTGTGGCAGGTATACTGCCCGATGTAACCACTACCGACCAGGCTACACTGCGCGATGCCATCCGCCGCGAACGCCGGGCAGAACTGGCCATGGAGCACGAACGCTTTTTTGATATTGTTCGCTGGGGTATTGCACAAACCGTGCTGAATGCAGCCGGTAAAAACAATTTCATCAACAGCAGGGATGTGTTACTGCCTATTCCGCAACCACAAATAGATCTGAGTGCGGGTGTGCTGAAACAAAATCCAGGGTATTAATTTCTGACCTTTAATCTACAAACATGAAATACGTTCCTAACTATATACAACTCCGGAAAAGCAGCATA
>SCVK01000551.1 GCA_004297075.1 Chitinophagaceae bacterium | reverse complement strand
GTCCCTCGCCCTCTACCGCACCTACCGCCCTGGGCGTCTCGCCGACGTCATCGGGCAGGAGCACGTCACCGTGCCGCTGGCCCGGGCGATCGACACCGGGCGCGCCCACCACGCCTACCTGTTCACCGGCCCGCGCGGCTGCGGCAAGACCTCGACGGCCCGCATCCTGGCCCGCTCGCTCAACTGCGAGCAGGGCCCCACGTCCGACCCGTGCGGCGAGTGCGGCAGCTGCCAGGACCTCGCTCCGAACGGCCCCGGCTCGATCGACGTCGTCGAGATGGACGCCGCGAGCCACCGCGGCATCGACGACGCCCGCGAGCTGCGCGAGAAGGCGATGTACGCCCCCGCCGCGAGCCGCTACAAGGTCTACATCATCGACGAGGCCCACCAGCTCACGGTCGACGCCGCGAACGCCCTCCTCAAGCTGATCGAGGAGCCGCCGCCGCACCTGAGGTTCGTCTTCGCGACCACCGAGCCGGACAAGATCCTCGCCACGATCCGCTCGCGCACCCACCACTACCCGTACAGGCTCGTCACGGCGCGGCGCCTGCAGGAGCACCTCGCCTGGATGTGCGACCAGGAGGGCGTGCCCTACGAGGCCGAGGCGCTCGCGCTGGTCGCCCGCGCCGGTGCGGGCTCGGTCCGCGACGCGCAATCGGTGCTCGGCCAGCTGATCGCCGGCAGCGGCCCCGAGGGCCTGACGTACGCCGATGCCGTCGCCCAGCTCGGCTTCACCGACGCCGCGCTGCTCGACCGCGTGGTCGACGCCCTCGCCGACAGCGACGGCCCCGAGATGTTCGCCGTCGTCGACTCCGTGGTGGAGTCCGGCCTCGACCCGCGCCGCTTCGCGGCCGACGTCCTCGAGCGTCTGCGCGACCTCGTCGTGCTGCACGAGGTGCCGGAGGCCGCCGACCAGGGCCTCATCGACGCGCCCGACAACGTCATCGCCACGATGAAGGAGCAGAGCGCGCGCCTCGGCCTCGCCCAGCTCTCGCGCGCCGCCGACCTCGTCAGCGTCGGCCTCTCCGAGCTCAAGGGCGCCACCGCGCCGCGGCTGCAGCTCGAGCTGCTCATGGCCCGGCTGCTCCTGCCCGCGGCCGACGGCTCGGAGGCC
>SCVK01000339.1 GCA_004297075.1 Chitinophagaceae bacterium | reverse complement strand
ACACATTTTATCGGTAAACTCCTGCACACCCGGATTGCTGAAACGACTGTAAATATTATCATCCGTTTCATCCGCAAAAGCGGCACGCATCTCTTCTGCATTGTCAAAACAGAAACTGCTTGTCAGAAACATCGGTGTTGAATGTTCCATCTCGTTGGTGCGTTCTGTCTGTATGCGGATGGCTTTTGTCTGGTTGTGGGTTGACATGGTATCTAATTTGAAAATTTGAAAATTAGTTAATAAGACAATGTTTGGTTATCTGATTTGCGGATTCATTGTTTTGTGCTTAATCCGCGAATCCGTAATCCGACATCCGCTAATCGATCACCTCTACGTCCCACTCAATCGTACATCCCGCGGCGCGCAGGGTGGCGGCAACGGAACAGTATTTATCGAGGGAGAGGGCGCAGGCTTTCTGGGCTTTGTCTAAGGTAATATCACCGCCAAACTGAAACCGGATATGCACTTTTTTCCATAATGCAGGTTCTTTATCTGCTTCCCGTTCACCTTCAATGATCATTTTGAAAGAACGGATGGTCTGGCGTTGTTTTTGCAGGATAGAAACGATATCCACTCCACCACAACCACCCAGCCCCATCAGCAGGGTTTGCATGGGGCGGATACCGGAATTGTGTCCACCGAAGGTTTCTGCCGCATCCATGCGAAGCGAATGATTGTTAGTATCTCTGGCTTCAAATGCATAGGCATCATCAACCCGGGTGATCTCAATTCTGGCCATTTGCAAAGATTTATGCAAATGTAATTTAAGCTTAGCCTTATTTTGCTGTTGAAATACGGAATAATTGATATGAAATTTTTTGACTCCCAGACAGACTTCACACTCGAGAACGGAAAGGTATTGCCTTCACTGCGTATGGCTTATCATACTTACGGACAGCTGAATGCAGATAAAAGTAATGTGATCTGGGTTTGTCATGCACTAACGGCCAGCTCAGATGTTGCCGATTGGTGGAAGGGTTTGGTAGGAGAGGGTTGCCTGATCAACCCGGATCGGTATTTTATTGTTTGTGCCAATATTCTCGGTTCCTGTTATGGAACTACGGGGCCGTTGAGTACTGATCCTGCCACCGGTAAACCCTATTTTTCTTCTTTCCCGCAGGTTACTATCCGCGATATGGTGCAGTCTTTTATCCTCTTACGCAAACACCTCGGAATAGACAGGATCCATTTACTGATGGGCGGCAGCATGGGCGGTTACCAGGCACTGGAGTGGGTCGTGATGGAGAAAGAAGTGATCGGGAAATTATTCCTGATTGCCACTTCACCTTCAGAGAGTGCCTGGGGCGTGGCGGTGCATACCGCGCAAAGACTGGCCATTGAAGCAGATAGCAGTTGGCAGGATTTTACACCTGATGCCGGTGCGAGAGGGTTAAAAGCGGCCCGCGCCATTGGCATGTTAACGTATCGTAATTATGGTACTTTCCAGGATAAACAGACAGATCCTGACCCCGAAAAGATAGACGACTTCAAAGCCTCTTCCTATATCAATTACCAGGGCGATAAACTCGTGAAACGGTTTAATGCCTATAGTTACTGGTTACTCACCAAAGCCATGGATAGCCACCACCTCGGCCGGGGGAGGGGGGGAGATCTTATCAAAGTATTGCGATCTATCCCGCAACCCACTTTGATCATCGGTATCCGCAGTGATATCTTATGTCCGCTGGATGAACAGCAATTCATGGCCGATCATATTCCCCATACCCGGTTCTACGAAATTGATTCTGCCTATGGGCATGATGGATTTATTATTGAAACGGTTCAGATCAGCCGGTTTCTTAATGAGTGGATGAGTGAATGAGTGAATGAGTGGATGTTTTTGTTAGCGTTTGCGTTCGGTGTAGCCGGAGGTGGAGGGGTTGAAGATAGCTTCCCGAATGGGTTTGGTGGAAATGTCTGTGGCTTTGAGGGTGGAACGGAGATTTCCCTGTGTCATAGTTACTTCGAGTACCATGCCGGGTAATTTACTGACTACATCTGCATTGATGATACCAAGACCCGCGCCTCCCTGTATTTTATCCGTATACCAGATCGTCAGTGCAGAA
>SCVK01000338.1 GCA_004297075.1 Chitinophagaceae bacterium | reverse complement strand
TCGTGTGACATAGTGGTTAGTTACTTTGCAAAAATAAGGTACCGCCGCAAATTAAAAAGCCTTCTTTTGAATAATTTCCCTGAAACGGGTATGTTGTTTGATAAAATATTGCCATACCACTGATCCACTATACACACCAGCCAGTGTACACAAGGGTTTGCGGCCACGGGTATTGTTACCGGCAGAGGTAAAGATCCTGATTAATACCGCATAATGCGCCTGCAGTATGGCCGTAAAAAAGTACACATCGCCCGTTAACAATCCCTTCCAGGCCGATATGGCATCCAGCCCGAACCGCAGGGGCAGTTTCCATACCTTCTCATACCAGGGCAGGTTCTTGCACAGCATGATGAGGTTATTTCGGAAATTGAGATATACTTTTCGTCCACCCCGCGGCAAAGTACCCGCTCCCACGTGGTACACCACCGATTGCGGGCAGGACCATATCTGGTAACCCGCCAGCTGCAAACGCCAGCAGAGATCAATCTCTTCCTGGTGGGCAAAAAAACTACCATCGAGCCCGCCCATTTCATGGTACAGCTTCGCTTTCACAAACATAGACGCCCCAGAGGCCCAGAAAATGGGTTCGGCAGTATCGTATTGGCCGGTATCGGGCTCACACACATCAAATACCCTTCCCCGCGAGAAAGGATAGCCCAGCTGGTCTATCCAGCCACCGGCGGCTCCGGCATATTCAAACATTTCGGGTTGGTGGTAGGCCAGCAGTTTGGGCTGTGCGGCAGCAATGCGGCTGTCAGACTCCATCAACGTTATCACCGGCTCTATCCAGCCCGGCGTTACTTCCACATCCGAGTTCAGCAATACATAATAATCAGCTGCTACCCTTTTCAGGGCCCAGTTATAGCCCCCGGCAAAGCCTTCATTCCGGTGATGCGTTAATACCTCCACTGCGGGATAGTTCTCCTGCATAAAAGCCACAGAATCATCTGTAGAGGCATTGTCTGCCACAATCACCCGCAGGTTGCCATAAGTAGACGCCAGCACCGAAGGCAGAAAGGTTGCCAGGTGTTTGCGTCCGTTGTAATTAAGTATGACTACTGCCAGCGTAGGTAGAGACAATGGGTTGATTTTGTGCGAAAATATAGGAATAAAAGGATTGGCGGATTGGCAGATGACGGATTAGCGGATTTTTTTAACACGAAATGCAACACTCCACTTCCATCCAGGCTCCCAATCCGCCAATCCGTCATCCGTTAATTCGTTAATTGTTCATCCCCCAATTAATCAGGTATCGCACTTCCTTGGGTACTGTTCTTACTCTTTCCTTCGAAGTGCTTTTGCCCAAACGAACAATGATGGTCTTTTTAGAAGGGATCATGATAATAAATTGACCGAGGATACCACGGGCATAAAAGATTTCGGGGTTGAGTGGATCGAGCCACCACTGGTAGCCATAATAATCACAGGCCTGGCCTTTTTCGTCGGTGATGCCGCAGGCTGTGATGGAATTAACAAAATAGGCGCTGTCGATGATGGCTACACCTTTGTGTTTGCCACTATCCAGCATCAGTTTACCGATGCGGGCAAAATCGCGGGTATTTGAATTAAAACAGCAGAAAGCTTTGATAGTGCCATTGTCTTTATCGGTGCTCCACAAAGCCGGATGTTCGGCCCCCAGCGGCTGCCATAGTTTTTCGGAAGCGTATTCAGACAGGGTTTTGCCGGTTACTTTTTCGAGGATCAGCCCCAGCAACTGGGTATCTCCGCTTTTATACCTGTGAAGCGTTCCGGGTGGCACTACAGCGGTAACACCCGTAGCTGTTTTATACAGGTCAGACCCGTAATATCCCTCAGAAGTAACCGAGAACAGGTTTATATATGATTCGTTCCAGTCGGTGCCGCTGCTCATCGTTAATACATCCACAATGCGGATCTTCGCTTTTTCTCCGGTTGCAAATTCAGGCAGGTATTTACCTACCGGATCCTGCAGCGAGCCTATCTTACCTTCTTTTAACGCCACGCCTATCAGCAAACTGGTAATGCTTTTAGCCATGGAGAAAGAACCGGATAGGGAGCTATCGCTATAGCCGTCCCAGTAACGCTCTGCCACAATAGAATCGTTTCTGATCATCAGCACCCCTACGGTACCAAGACTTTCGAGCAGGGATACCAGGCTATCAGGCATGGGTTCTTTGTTATAGGTTGTACTTAGCTGCCAGGGCTCCGGTGTTCCGGTAGCCACTGTATTGTTGGAGAACTTTTCGTAATCATCAATATTGGCAAAATTGTATACCACGGCTTTAAAGAGGAAGGTCTTTCCGCTTACCAGCGCATACAGGGCAAATACCAGTAATAACACCAGCAGCAGCTGGCCGATCCTTTTCAGTACTTTCATGGCGCAAACATTTGTCAGGTAACAAGTTAAAGATTTAATTCGCAAAAAAGCAACCGAACAAGTATCTTGCAGGAGAAATACAGCCTATGCGCTTCCTTCGTTTAAACCTCGATTTCCTCGATCATCCTTGTTCCTTCTAATGAAGGAATTAATAATTAGCAATTAAAAATTAGCAATTAACTGCTGGTAATTATTTTTTCCTGCCTACCCATTCTCCGTGAATGGCCCCCCATTTCTAATTTCTAATTTTTAATTTTTAATTTTTAATTACAATGAATATTTCCCTGTCTGCCAGATCCGCAGCTTATCTCGCTTTAGAAAACAAACACGGTGCCCATAATTATCATCCGCTTCCGGTGGTACTGGAAAAAGGAGAAGGTGTATTTCTCTGGGATGTGGATGGCAAAAAATATTACGATTTTCTCAGTGGTTATTCCGCCGTTAACCAGGGGCACTGCCATCCGAAGATCATTGATACATTGATTGAACAATCGAAAAAGCTTACCCTTACATCGCGGGCCTTTCATAATAACCTGTTGGGGGAGTATGAAAAATTCATCACCGGTTATTTCGGGTACGATAAGGTACTGCCCATGAACACGGGTGTAGAAGGTGGCGAAACCGCCATTAAACTGGCGCGCCGCTGGGCCTATGCCAAAAAAGGCGTGGAAGAAAATCAGGCAAGGGTGGTATTTGCCGAAGGTAATTTCTGGGGAAGAACACTCGCGGCCATCTCCTCTTCTACCGATCCCAGCAGTTACAAGGGTTTTGGTCCGTATATGCCGGGGTTTGACCTGGTTCCCTACAACGATCTGGCCGCGCTGGAAAAAGCCCTGCAAAACCCGCAGGTGGCCGCATTTATGGTAGAACCCATCCAGGGCGAGGCCGG
>SCVK01000549.1 GCA_004297075.1 Chitinophagaceae bacterium | reverse complement strand
TGTGTGCCAAACGGCGCAGCGGGCGTGGCGCCGGCCGGTGACATCATTGCCGGCGCGGCGGCAGCCATCTAGACCATGCTTCCGTCGGCCGCCTGGCGGATTGAATCATGCTCGTGGAAGGCTCGCGGCGATGAGCGTCATCAAGATTTGGACATATGACTGGGTGCCTGAGGGACCGCGCGGCTTCGTCCGCGATCTCCGGCTGCGATGGGCGTGTGAGGAGGCCGGTCTTCCCTATACGATGGGCTCGGTTCGTTTCGAAGGTCGTGAAACCAATCATCTGGCGCAGCAGCCCTTTGGCCAGGTCCCGTTCCTGAGCGACGGAGAGGTTGAGATATTCGAAAGCGGTGCCTGTCTGCTGCATCTCGCTCGGAAGAGCGACCGGCTGATGCCGGCGGACGCAATCGGCGAAGCGCAAATGGTTCAGTGGATCATCGCTGCGCTCAACTCGATCGAGATGGTTACGGTGCCATGGTGGTTTCTCGAAATCTCGGGAGCGAAGGACAATGGTCTGACCGGCTGGCTCACCAGCCGCCTCGACGGGCTGGAAACCATCTTCAAGAATCGGGAATGGCTCGCGGCCGATCGTTTCACCGCCGCGGACCTGTTGATGGCCGACGTGCTGCGCGTTCCGAAACTCCGTGCCTTCGGGGATCGCCCGGCCACCGAGCGCTATGTCGCTCGAGTGACCGATCGTCCCGCATTCCGGAAGGCCGTCGAGGATCAACTGGCCTATTTCGCCAAGGCGGATTGAGCGGCGTTTCCGCCATCAGGCCAGTGTGAACGCCCCCTCGATCACGGTTACGCACTTGCCGCCCAGGATCACCCGGTCGCCGGCCAGTTCTACATCGATATGCCCACCACGCTCGGAGGCCTGATAGGCGGTGAAGCGGTTCCGCCCGAATTCTTTCGCCCAATAGGTTGCGAGCAGGCAGTGCGCCGACCCCGTGACCGGG
>SCVK01000337.1 GCA_004297075.1 Chitinophagaceae bacterium | reverse complement strand
ACCATTAAAACAGGAAACGATGTTACCCTGAAATTCGATTTCACACTCAGTAAATAAGTAAGAAACAAACCTATAACACTAAACAATAACACTATTGTTTATAAACCCAAAACCATTTTTATGAAAATGCAAATTAACAGGTTAAAAACAATGCTTGGTTTCGTTTTGATCGGGGTTCTACCTGTGGCCCTTAACGCACAACAACCAAAAATAGGACACTTCCGTGCATACGACCAGAGTGGTATCAACCAGTTTGAAACTTCTAAAGCTGATTCAGTTAAGTTTGAAGGACTGAAGATCAGATGGGGTTCAGGTTTTACCATGCAGTTCCAGAACCTGAAACACGAAAATGCCGCTTTGAATAATACCGGTACCGGTGCCAACCGTCTTTATCCTTTAAGCAAAGGATTTATGACCGCTCAGGCTAACTTATACATGGATGTGCAGCTGGCAGATGGTATCGCTATGAATGTGACCAGCTACCTTTCTTCCCGTCACCACAACGAAACCTGGGTAAAAGGTGGTTATATCCAGTTCGATAAAGTACCTTTTAAAGGCAAATTCTGGGATGATGTGATGAAACTGGTTACCCTGAAAGTAGGTCACTTTGAAGTGAACTATGGCGACCAGCACTTCCGCAGATCAGATGGTGGTCAGACCTTATACAATCCGTTCATGGATAACTACATCATTGATGCGTTTGCTACAGAGATCGGTGGTGAGGTATATGTTCAGAAAAATGGCTTCATGGGTATGATCGGTATCACCAACGGTATGATCAAAGGAAATGTGGACTCAGCTATTGCCACTACCCAGGATCCTAACGTACGGAAAAATCCTTCTATCTACTTCAAAGGTAGCTACGATGCCAAAGTAGATAAAGATGTAAGAGTTCGTTTTGCAGTGAGCCACTACACCAACTACAGCAATGCAGGTAGCGGTCTTACTTTATATGGTGGCGACCGTACCGGTTCTAACTACCAGAACGTAATGGAAAAAGGTGTACCAGGTGCTTTGCCTGCTTCTACTGCCGTTGCTTTCTCTGGCCGTCTGAACCCAGGTTTCAGTAAAAAAATATCTGCTACCATGTTCAACGCATTCCTGAAAGCTTCTGGATTTGAATTGTTCACTACTTATGAATTCTCTAAAGGCAGAACCAAAACAGAAACTGTTGACAGAAGTGCCAGTCAGTTCGCCGTAGAAGGTGTATACCGTTTTGGTAAAGCTGAGAATCTGTTTGCCGGTATCCGTTACAACACAGCCAGTGCCAGATTAGCCAATTTTACCAGCGATATCAAAGTGAACAGAACTGCGTTTGCTGCCGGTTGGTTCATGACCAAAAACGTGCTGCTGAAAGCAGAGATCGTTAACCAGAAATACCTGGATTTCCCAACCACAGATTATCGTGCAGGAGGTAAATTCAACGGATATGTGATCGAGGCGATCGTAGGATTCTAAATAATTGGGTTTTTTTATAGTGTATGATAGCCGGATGAATTAATTTCATTCGGCTATCGTTTTTTTAGCAAACAGAAAGTGGCGGGGCACTATGAGAAAGAACTGGCTTTACCTGATATTATTATTTGTATTACCCGGGTTTAACGCTCCGGATACGGCTATTACCAGCTGGGTGGTGATGCCGGGTAGTAGTCTGGCCGTGAATGGCAGTACCAATATCAATACTTTTCAATGTGAGATCACCAATTATTCCCTGCCCGATACGCTGGCTTGCAGCCGAACAGCCGCCCGCGGACAGGTATTACCCATGAATGGAAGATTGAAGCTGGATATACAATCTTTCGATTGCCACAATAAAATGATGACGAATGATCTGCGGAAAACGCTGAAAGCAAAGACGTATCCGCATTTGTCTATCCGGTTTATCTCTATCAACAGCTTTCCTGATTTCAAAAACCCAACGCGGATCATCGGAGTGGTAGATATTGATCTGGCAGGTGTTACCAAAAGATTTGAGATCAACTACCTGTTTACGGTAGGCAGCGGACAAATGTTGCACCTGAAAGGAGACCGGGTAATCAATTTCTCGGATTTTAACCTCAGTCCCCCCAGTAAACTGGGTGGCATTATCAAGGCCAAAGATGAGTTAAGTGTAGAATTTAAACTGAACCTGAAACCGCTTGGTTAAGGATTCATTTTCGCAAAAATAATTCCCGCCGCACAGGACTGTAAGAAACCGAAACCGAGCCAGGAGAGGACCATGGTTTGGGATACATCTATCTGGCTGTAAGTCATCCAGAGGATGGGCAGCAGACCGGCAATGGTATAGGCTAAACCGAATTCCAGGCCACGCAGTATAAAATGACCATGAAATACTTTTTTTGAACGTTCCCAGAACCAGGAAAGTGCCATACTGATGAGCAGGGCATGCGAGTAGAAGAAAAAGTCTCTTGATCTGTCTGAGATAAATACATTGCTCAGGTACTCTACAAAAAAAGGTTTCATCATCGGGATGGTTACGGCCAGAAATAATCCGCCATACGAGAAGACCGACAAAATAACACCTGCCACGAGCCCGCTGATAAGCACCTTTTTCATTTCCTGAATTTGACCCTGAAATTAGTTTTTTTTGTGCAGATAGAAACAGCTCATGTCAAAATGTGGCTCAGTTTGATGGGATCAGTTTCACAAAAAACGGTTCTGCACTTACCGGCTAACCGATAGGGCAGAACCGCTGGGGAAAATTTACTTATTTACCTCTGTTGGCCGTCTGGTTGCCGGCATACCTTCTGGCATCTCCTCCGCGGAAAGAACGTCTGTTGCTGTTCTGGCGTTGGCTTTGCGCAGGTTTTTGCGGCAGTGATTTATAGGTGCTGAGTGAGGTATCGCTCATTGCATACGGATGCTCGGTAACTACCGGCACTGTATTGGTGATCAGTTTCTGTATATCACGCAGGAATTCTTTTTCTTCCTGATCGCAGAACGAATACGCGATGCCACTGGCACCTGCACGGCCGGTACGGCCAATACGGTGTACATAGGTTTCGGGTACATTCGGTAATTCAAAATTGATCACGTGCGAAAGGTTATCTACATCAATTCCCCTTGCGGCGATATCGGTAGCTACCAGTACACGGGTTTCGCCCGATTTGAAGTTACCCAGTGCACGCTGCCTTGCATTCTGTGATTTATTACCGTGGATGGCTTCTGCGCCAATACCTACTCGGTTCAGTTCTTTCACCACTTTATCGGCACCGTGTTTGGTACGGGTAAACACGAGAGCGCTTTTGATACCTGTATCTTTCAGCAGGTGGATCAGCAGGTGTTTCTTGTTCTCTTTTTCTACAAAATACAATGATTGCTGAATGGTTTCAGCAGTGGAGGAAACCGGGGTTACTTCTACTTTGGCCGGGTTACTCAGAATCGTACTCGAGAGTTTCGCGATCTCTGTTGGCATGGTGGCCGAGAAGAAAAGCGTTTGTCTTTTAGCCGGTATTTTGGTGATGATCTTTTTTACATCATGAATGAATCCCATATCCAGCATACGGTCCGCCTCATCCAGCACAAACAGTTCGATCTGTGACAGATTGATGAAACGTTGTTCTACCAGGTCCAGCAAACGGCCCGGGGTAGCGATCAGGATATCCACGCCATTGCGTAAGGCATTGGTTTGCGGTTGTTGCGAAACGCCGCCAAAAATCACCAGGTGTTTCAGGTTCAGGTGCTTGCCATAGGCCGCAAAACTTTCATCGATCTGGATGGCCAGTTCGCGGGTAGGGGTTAAAATCAGGGCCTTGATACCTTTATTGGTACTGCCGGCCAGTTTTCTTTCGTGCAGGATCTGCAGCATAGGGATGGCGAAAGCGGCGGTTTTGCCGGTTCCGGTCTGGGCACATCC
>SCVK01000036.1 GCA_004297075.1 Chitinophagaceae bacterium | reverse complement strand
CTGTACTACGTGTTTGTCCCAGATCTTATCAAATAATGTCTTTGCCATACAAATTTAAATTAAGCGTGGTGTAGAAACACCACGCTCTCAAACTAAAACTATACTGATGAGAAAATCCTAAGCGATAGCCGGCTCCGCTTTATAAGCTTTGGCCAGCTGATGCAGGTCCTCTTCCCCAACTTCTTTTTTCCTGTCTGCTACCTGCAGGAATGATTCATAGAGAACATCTATATCGTTACGTGTAAACTCATAACCGATTTTCTGGAAGCGGTGTGCCAGTGCACTGCGTCCGCTCCGGGCAGTTAATACAATCTTACTGCCTTCTGCTCCCACTTCTTCGGGATTAATGATCTCGTAAGTAAGTGAATCCTTCAAAAAGCCATCCTGGTGAATACCGGATGAATGTGAAAATGCATTGGCACCCACAATGGCTTTGTTCACCTGCACAGGTACCCGCATGGTATCAGCCACTTCGCGGCTGAGCGGGTTCAGCATCCGGGTATTGATATTTGTGTATAAACCCAGGTGTTTGTGTTGTTTCAGCACCATCACCACTTCTTCGAGCGAAGTATTGCCGGCTCTTTCGCCCAGGCCGTTGATGGTACACTCGATCTGCCTGGCACCGGCTACCACACCCGCAATGGAATTGGCAGTGGCCAGTCCCAGATCATTATGACAATGACAGGACAGGATCGCCTTGTCTACATTGGGCACATGGTTCATGAGGTAAGCGATCTTATCGCCGTATTGCTGTGGCAGACAATAACCGGTAGTATCCGGGATATTGACTACGGTAGCACCGGCTTTGATCACGGCTTCTACCACACGGGCCAGGTAGTCGTTATCGGTACGGCCGGCATCTTCGGCATAGAACTCTACATCGTCTACAAAATTCTTCGCCCATTTTACCGACTGAACGGCACGGGCCAGGATCTCCTCGCGGGTGGCATTGAATTTGGCCTTGATATGGTAATCAGATGTGCCGATTCCGGTATGGATGCGCGGACGTTTTGCAAACTTCAGCGCCTCGGCGGCCACTTCAATATCTTTCTGCACCGCCCGGCTGAGCCCACAGATAGTAGCGTTTTTCACTACTTTGGAGATCTCGGTCACCGATTCAAAATCGCCGGGGCTGGAAATAGGGAAACCAGCTTCAATAATATCCACCCCCAATGCTTCCAGGTGCAGGGCCAGGGTTAGTTTCTCTTTGGTATTGAGTTTGCAACCGGGTACCTGCTCGCCATCGCGGAGGGTAGTATCGAATATGAAGACCTGCTGATCCATTTATATTTTTTAAGCTAATTTTCAGATGAAAAGGCAGGCTATTACTTTTGTTATCGATTGCCGTTAATAACAAAGCTCATAGCCTGCCATTGTCGAATATACTTTGGGTAATACCGGAAACAAGACCAAAATTGACGGTATTTTACACTCTATAAAACCGGTAAAAACCCATAAAACCCTTACCGGTACTGGATTTTAGTTTAAAAAAAATACGATGCCTAACCGTTCCACCGATGCTTTATTTCAACTGATCCAATCACTGGAAAGATCAGAGAAGCGGAACTTTAAACTCTATATGACCCGGAATTCAGGTTCCGGCGACCTGAAAGTGATCCAGTTATTCGATGCGCTGGATAAAATGAAGCAGTACGATGAAGAACAGTTGTTAGTTAAAAATCCCTCGATCCAGAAACAGCAGTTATCGAACCTGAAAGCCCATCTCTACCGCGAGATCCTGGTAAGCCTGCGCCTGCTGAACCAGGAAGAGAATATTGACCTGATACTGCACGAACAGCTCGATTTTGCCCGGCTTTTATATAATAAGGGATTGTACCTACAAAGCCTGAAGATTCTGGACCGGATCAAAGACATGGCCCGTGCCAATAATCAGGTTACTTACCAACTGCAAGCTTTGTTCCTCGAGAAAAAAATCGAATCGCTGCATATTACCCGCAGTATGCAGGATAGGGCAGAAAAACTGAGTAACGAAGTGAATGAAGTGAACCAGCGCCTCGAACTGATCAGTGTATTATCAAACCTCTCGCTGCAACTCTATAGCTGGTACATCAAAAACGGCCATGCCAGAAACGAAGAAGATACCGCCGCAGTAGATGCTTTCCTGAACGATCCGGCCATTCTTCGTGCCAAAGATGTAAAAGAATTTTACGAGCGTTTATACCTGTACCAGTGTTATTGCTGGCATGCATTCATCACCCAGAACTTTCTGGGGTATTACCGTTATTGCCAGAAATGGGTAGACCTGTTTGAGGCCCGGCCACGGATGATTGAAATTGAAACAGCGCATTATATCAAAGGCCTGCACAATTTGATGGGCGCGCATTTTGACCTGCGCAATTACCAGAAATTCAACGATACCCTGCAGCAGTTTGAGCAGTTCATGCAAACACCGGTGATACAGCAGAACCGCAATAACCTGATCCAGACCTTTATCTATCTTAATATTTCCAAACTGAACAAACACTTTATGGAAGGCACTTTCAGCGAAGGGCTGAAACTGGTACCGTATATTGAAGAGAAACTCGATGCCTTTGAATTGTATCTTGACCGTCACCGTGTGCTGGTATTCTATTACAAAATAGCTTCCCTTTACTTCGGTAGTGGCGATGCTGATAAAAGTATCGACTACCTGAACAAGATCATTAACTGGAAAGTGGACCTGCGTACGGACCTGCAATGTTATGCGAGGCTGCTGCACCTGATAGCCCATTATGAACTCGGTAATTTTGAACTGCTGGAATACCTGCTCAAATCGGTGTACCGCTTCATGTACAAAATGCAGAACCTGAGTACAGTAGAAGAAGAGATTTTTGGTTTCCTGCGCAAATCTTTCCGCCTATCGCCCAAACAACTGAAGCCGCAGTTCGAAACCTTACTGGCTACTTTGAAACCCCTTGAAAAAAGCCGGCTCGAAAGTCGCGCCTTTATGTACCTGGATATTATTTCCTGGCTGGAGAGTAAGATCAATCATGTGCCGGTACAGACCATTATCCGGCAGAAATACCTCGATGCGTTAAAAAGAGCAGAGGTATAGGTCTTTACGGCTTTTGTATATTGATAATTTTTCGCGCAAAGAGACCGTTGCGATAGAAATGATTTCGGTACTTTCAATAACCTAATTAAACTGATATGAGAAAAATTCACTTCACCCTGTTGCTGGTAATGACTGTTGTTATGTCATCCTCCGCGCAGATAGCCAAAGCACCCGAGCGGAAAGAAGGTATGGGCCCCTATACCCAGCTCATCATACGCGGTGTTACCCTGATCAATGGTACCGGTGCACCACCGATGGGGCCGGTAGATATTGTGATTGAACAGAACCGCATTGTTCAGATCAGAACACTGGGTAACCCCGATAGTAAAATAGATCCCGCCCGGCGCCCACAACTGAAAGCCGGTGGTAAAGAGATCAATTGTGAAGGTATGTATGCCATGCCGGGATTGATAGACATGCACGGTCATATTGGTGGAACCGAACAGGGCACACCTGCAGAATATGTATTCAAATTATGGATGGCGCATGGCATCACTACCATCCGCGACCCTTCTACAGGCAATGGATTGGACTGGGTACTGGACCAGAAAAAGAAAAGTGCCGCCAACCTCATTACCGCTCCCCGTATACAGGCCTATACCGCTTTCGGGATGGGAAGTAAAACACCGATTGTAACGGCAGAGCAGGCCAGGGAATGGGTACAGCAGAATGCCAAAAACGGGGCCGACGGGATCAAGTTCTTTGGCGCATCGCCCGAAGTGATGGATGCTGCTATTCGCGAGAATAAAAAACTGGGATTGCGGTCTACCTGTCACCATGCACAAACCGATGTGGCCCGCTGGAACGTGGTTAACTCTGCCCGTGCCGGCATGACGAGCATGGAACACTGGTATGGTTTACCCGAAGCGCTCTTCACCAACAAAACCATCCAGAACTATCCACTGGAATACAATTACAGCAATGAACAAAACCGTTTTGAAGAAGCGGGTAAATTATGGAAACAGGCGGCTGAACCATATAGTGAGCACTGGAACAAAGTGATGAATGAATTACTCTCACTGGATTTTACCCTTGATCCCACTTTCAATATCTACGATGCCAACCGTGACCTGATGCGTGCAAGGCGCGCAGAATGGCACGAAAATTACACCCTGCCCTCGCTCTGGAAATTCTATGAACCCAGCCAGCAATCGCATGGTTCTTACTGGCATAACTGGGGTACGGAACAGGAAGTAGAGTGGAAAAACAATTATCGTTTATGGATGACTTTCATCAACGAATACAAGAACCGCGGCGGAAGGGTAACCACGGGTTCGGATAACGGATTTATTTACCAGACCTATGGTTTTGGTTATATCCGCGAGCTGGAACTGCTGCGCGAAGCTGGTTTTCATCCCCTGGAAGTGATCCGCTCGGCTACATTATACGGAGCGCAGGCATTGGGTTTGGACAAAGAGATTGGTTCGGTGGAAGTAGGCAAACTGGCTGATATTGTAATCATCAATGCCAATCCGTTAAAGAACCTGCAGGTACTATACGGCACCGGCGCCATTGAACTTACCAAAGACAATAAAGTGGTACGTACCGGTGGTGTGTTGTACACCATCAAAGACGGCATCGTATACGATGCCAAAAGATTACTATCGGATGTAAAGCAGCTGGTAGATGAAGAAAAGAAAAAAACAGGCTGGCAGCTGAAGCAACCCGGCCTGTAGCTATGCAAACACTTCTTTACTCAGGGGGAAAGTAATATACAGGCCGCATCCTTTTCCGGGTGCGGTTTGTATATCCACCACACCGTTATACACTTCTGCGCGGCTGATGATATTATAAAGACCGATCCCCTTCCGTTGCTGGTTACTATCGAAACCCACACCATTATCTACTATTTTAAGATAGATCATGTGGTTATTACGCATCAGCTCAATATTTACCTGCGAAGCCTGGGCGTGTTTGATGATATTGTTCATCTGCTCCTGCACCATACGGAAAATACTTAGTTTGAAGTCGTATTTGATATCATCTTCAAAAAAAGTATCCGCTGTAAGATCGATCTGTAAAGTGTTTACCGCCGCGATATCATCCAGCAATCCTTCAATAGCTTTACTCAATCCGAAGTGTTTGATCAGCGGGGTTACCAGTGTCTGGGATAATTTCCGGATCTCCTCAATGGCATGCAGAATAAAACCGGAAGATTGTTTCAGCAGTCCTGACTCATCTTTGAACTTCTGCTCTGCCGATGCGATATACATCATAGCTACGGTCAGCTGTTGATTCACGTTATCATGCAGTTCGGTACTGATCTCGTACCGTTCTTTTTCCTGCACCCGGATCATGGCTTCATTGATCTCTTTCTGCTTCAGTATTTTCTGCTCAGCGAGTTTTTCTTCCAGCCTTACCTTTTCGGTAATATTATTATGGATAGCCAGAATAGCCGGACGGCCTTTGTAATCGATGCGGTGCGAAGAAATATCCAGGATCAAAGCTTCCCCGTTTTTTTTCACGTGCTCCCAGATCCCCGATTTTTTCAGGGTATCCGTTTGCTGAAATTCTTTGGCAAAAGCACGGATCTTATAATGATGTTCAGGCTTGCGCAGATCCAGTACGCTCATCTTTAACAATTCTTCTCTCGTATACCCATATTCTTCCTGGGCAATATCATTCAGTTCCAGGATGGCCAGGGTTTCAATATCCCAGATAAAAATGGGGAGCGGGTTGTTGAAGAACAGGTTCCGGTAGCTTTCATTACTTTCTACCAGACTTAAACGGATCCGGTTACGCTCGATACTGTACTGTATGGATTTAGCCAGTAAATGCTCATCATATTCGCCCTTCACCAGGTAATCCTGTGCACCCTGGGCCATGGTTTCCAATGCCAGTTCTGTATCGGCCAAACCGGTCAACACTATGATAGGCACATCACCAGCATATTCATTTACCTGGTGATAAGAGTTAAACCCGGAACTATCCGGTAAGGAAAGGTCCAGCAGTACCACGCTTACTTTCTGCTTCTGCAGGGATTTGATTGCTCCGGCGGCACTGGTTGCTTTCAATACCTCTTTAAACGGCAGTTTGGTGAGGCGGAGTGTTTCTTCGAGCAAAAAAAGATCACCCGGATTATCTTCTACAATCAGGACGGAAAGCGAGGGTTGTGTTTCTGGTATTGCCATGATAGTGTCTTCTGCGTAAAGAGTCATCCGGTATTCCGTCAGAGCTCTATACAATTAAAAAGTCTTTATAAGCGATAGTCTTCTGCTGATTTACTGATCGTAAAATAAAAACAACTGCCATGGCCCGGTTCGGATGTTACCCAGATTTTGCCGCCATGTCTTTCTACGATCTTTTTACACACCGATAACCCGATTCCTGTGCCACTGTATTCGTTCTTATGGTGCAGGCGCTGGAACAGCACAAAGATCTTCTCAAAAAAGATAGGTTTGATCCCGATTCCATTGTCTTTTACGCTGAAAAGATAATGCGAATCTTCTTCTGTACCGTTTATTTCGATCAAAGGTGATTCACCACTATGATATTTCAATGCGTTTCCTACCAGGTTCTGAAACAACTGGAACAGCTGTATCCGGTTAGCCGTAATGGTAGCGGGTAACTCTCCTACTTTCACCGTTGCTTTCATTTCTTCGATCCTGCCCATAAACACATTAATCACTTCGTTTACCACCAGGGTAGGATCTACCGGTTCAAAATTACCTTTATTGGAACCCACGCGCGAATATTCCAGCAGGTCCATGATCAGTTTCTTCATCCTGTCGGCCCCATCCATCGCAAAATGAATATACTGCTCAGCTGTTTCATCAATCTGGTCCTCATATTTTTTCTTGAACAACTGCAGAAAACTGGTGATCATTCGTAACGGTTCCTGCATATCGTGCGAGGCAATATACGCGAAGCGCTCTAACTCAACATTGGATGCGGCCAGTTCATCGGCACGCTGTTTTAACCGGGTATTCAGTTCCAGCAATAAGGCCTCACTTTCTTTCCGCTCTGTAATATCCCGCGTAGCACCCAGCAGCCGCAACGCTTTTCCTTTCTCATCCCTGATGATATACCCCCTGTCGAACACATACGCATACTTACCATCACTTTTCTGAAAACGGTATTCATCTTCCCAGTATAAACGTGTTGGATCTGCAATAACGACCGCTCTGTTTGCCAATAACGCCCCCAGATCATCCGGGTGTACCCTTTTGTTCCAGAAATCTTTTTCTTCTGAAGCTTTTTTCGGATCATACCCAAAAAAGATCTGCAATCCCTGTCCGGTTCTGGTTACTTCACCGGTTTCAATATCCCAATCCCAGATAGCATCATTGGTAGCAAGTGCCACCATATCGTAGTTACGGTTACTGGATTTAACCGCTTCCATTGCCAGCTTATTTTCCAGGATAATCATAAGCAGGTTCTTGGCCCTTTCGAGGGTACTCTCTTCTTCTTTGGTGGGTGATTTCGGTTTTTTATAATAGATCGCAAACGTACCCATTACCTGGTTATGCGAATCCATGATGGGAAAAGACCAGCAGGAGCGAAGTCCTTCTTGCGCAGCCAATTCCCGGAAATCAGCCCAGAGCGGATCGTTCTCGATATCTGTTACTACTACTTTTTCTTTGCGAAAAGCTGCCGTTCCGCAGGAGCCCACCCGGTCACCGATTTCCCCCCCCTCTATCGCTGACCGGAAAGTATCAGAAAGACTCGGTGTTGACCAGTTATACAAACGGTTGCCCTTTAAACGCAAAACAGAACAGATCATCCCTGTATGCAGGCCCTCCAGTTGTTTCAGGTAAAAATCAAGTGTATTCTCCAATGCACTATCCGGCCGGGCATTCATTTCCAGCACTTCCCTTTCCAGTTTTTCGAGAATGCGCAGGTTTCTTACTTCAGTTACATCTTTGATATATACAGAGTAATTCTTCTCAGAAGGAAACACGCTTACATCTGCCCAAATCTTATACCTTGGAAAAAACTCGCGGAAACGGATCGCCCGCTTTTGGTTCACCAGCGTATCAAAATCAACCTCCTGTTGCAGTAATACCAGATCGGGGAAGCATTCCCACAGGTTTTTGCCAATCAGTTCTTTTGCATTTTTCTGCATTATCTGTTCGGCTGCCTTATTAAAAAAAACAACATTCCAGCCTGTGTCGGTAATAAAAAAACCGTCTGTTACACTATCCAGCACGGTTTCGAGCAGTTTGCGGCTGTCTTCTTCCTGCTGGTGAAGTTTTTGTGTATCGGCGAGCAGTTGGGTAAGTTTCTCTTCCTGCCGAAAAATATCGGTGATATCAGCACCAATAATACTGGCAAATTCATTACCCCCGGCATCCTGTATAATAACGGAAGATATTTTGAGCGGGAACCTTTGTCCGTTTTTACGGATCCCTGTAATCACACCTTTGATGGTTTTATTAACCGCTCTTTCAGCCATCAATTGGTGAAAAGCAGGTTCTTCCATATCAACAAGTGTGGTGCTTCCCAGGTTCTTTAATTCATCCACGGTATAGCCGAACATCTCGGAAGCAGCCTGGTTGGCCTCCTGTATGATACCATCCGGTGTTGCAATGATCAATGCATGAAGAGAAGATCGAAAGAAAGATTCATATAGAGAGGTCGCAAGCATAGCACTCCAGGGTGGATATTTGATTCTGAAAATACTGCAGCTATCACCTGTCTCTGCAGCCGGGTTCAAGTTCGGTAAGATTTACTTTTCTTCCAAGATTTGTTTTATTATGTAAAACAGTGTGTACCATATAAAAACGTCCCGCTGTTGCGGGACGTTCGTACATAACTTCTTATTACCTCCTATATCAGGCATAAATCCGCTCAATGGCATCTTTGAATTTTTCCATCACCACTTTCCGCTTCAGACTCATTTTAGGTGTCATTTCACCGGTTTCAATCGTCCATTCGCGGGGTAATAATTCAAATTTCTTGATCTGTTCCACATGGTTAAAAAACTCGTTAAAGCTTTCTACCAGTTCACGGTACAATTCCAGCACTTTGGGGTGGTGTATCACATCTTCATTACTGGTGTAATTGATTCCTTTCTCCCGCATCCATTCCAATAAGGTCGGGAAGGAAGGAACAATCAGCGCACCCACAAACTTACGCTCTGCACCCACCACCATTACCTGTTCTACGAAAGGACTCTCTTTCAGTTTATTCTCAATCGGTTGCGGTGCCACATATTTACCACCACTGGTTTTGAAAAGTTCTTTTTTCCGGTCGGTGATCTTCAGGAATTTATCATCCTGAAACACACCTATATCTCCCGTATGCAGCCAGCCATTGATCACGGTTTCCGCCGTCAGATCGGGGCGTTTGTAATACCCTTCCATCACGCAGGGACCAGATACACAGATTTCTCCGTCTTCTTCCAGTTTTACCTGGATGCCATTAAGTACGGGGCCTACGGTACCAAACTTCATTCCCCCTTTTTCCTGTCGGTTAACACTGATTACCGGGCTGTTCTCGGTGGGGCCATATCCTTCGTATACGGGTACCCGGGCTGCATTAAAAATGCGCAGCAGTTTTACCTGGCAGGCGGCTCCACCGGTAACAATAAAGGAAACATTACCTCCCAGCGCTTCTCTCCATTTGGTAAAAATGAGTTTATTGGCCAATGCCAGTTGCATATTATACCAAAGCCCCCCGCTGATGCGGTTATCGTATTTTTCTGCGAGATCTACCGCCCAGAAAAAGAGTTTTCGTTTGATGCCGGTCAGTTCATTTCCTTTTACCATGATCCGCTCATACACTTTTTCCAGCAATCTTGGCACGGTGGTAAAGCCATTCGGTTTTATCTCACGCAGGTTATCGCCGATGGTTTCCAGGCTTTCAGCATAATAGATGCCGATGCCGCTGTACAGATAGATATAGGTACAGGTTTTTTCGAAAATATGGTTCAGTGGCAAAAAGCTTAACACATGTGTATCAGGGGCATCATTAAAGGGAAAACTTTCCTTGGAGAACTGCACATTGCAGTAAATATTTTTATGACTCAGCATTACCCCCTTGGGTGTACCTGTCGTTCCCGATGTATAAATAATAGTGGCCAGGTGTGAAACAGGAATAGATTGTTTGATAGTAGTCACCTCCTGCAAAGCAGCTGCATCAGCCAGAGCCGTAACCTCTGTCCAGTGGGCCGCCCCTTCCAGCCTGTCAAATGTGTATACCCCTTTGATGGATGGTACATGTGGTAACAATGATTTGATTTTCTGCAGCAGTTCCTCATTGCTTACAAACATGTATTTCACAGCGGCATCGTTGAGGATAAATTCCAGCTCCAGCGGATTGGTGGTAGGATATACCGGCACCAGTATGGCACCCAGTTGCTGCACCGCCAGATCAGTAAAGACCCATTCGGGCCGGTTATTGCTGATGATCGCGATCTTATCGCTCCCCTCGGGTGTCATATCATTTCCGCTGACACCCAGTTTCAATAAACCTGCACTGAGTTGATTAACCGTATCGGCTACCTGCTGGGAACTATACGTAACCCACTGGCCATTTTCTTTTGCGGCCAGCATATCTTTTTTGGGAAAATGCTGCAACTGGTGATCTACGCAGTCAAAGAGTCTCTTAATGGTCATGTGCAATCGTTAATCGTTCAAACAAAAATCTGCTATTGCGGGTTTTCTGCCAAACAATAGCCATTCCGGAGCAAGCTATGTTCCGGCTATCTACGGCCGGCTGATTATTCCTTTTCTTTCAGCTTTTTAAACTCTTCCGAAGCCAGGTCCTGCCGGGTACCCTGGTAAGCCCCAAAATACTGGAACCCCAGACCCAGCCCCCAGCCCAGCATTACCCATACCGGCCAGGGATACGCCTGCGAGCCCTCTACCCTTCCGGTAGTGACCCACCAGATGGCCCACAAAAAAGCATTGACCACGAGATAGCTGTACAGACTTTTTTTAAACATCGCCCTTTTACGGGCAATGCGCCAAAGTCTTTCATCGTTCGACTGTTCCATAAGCAGGCAGTATTTAAGACAGTCAAATTAGGCAAATAAGCACAAATAAAAAAGCCGATGTTCTGTACACCGGCTCCTGTATAACTGTTAAGATATTAACGCAAAAAATAATATTCTCCTGCCGGCAGCTTAAATACCCGGCTTTGCTGAAAAGCGGTATATCCGGCTGCTTCTTTGGGATGCTGTTGCTGCCAGACCTGGTAAACTTCTGCCCCTACCGAAGGGGCCATCAGCCAATAGGTATAGGCTTCAAACAAACCCTGACTCAATAAATATTGCTGGTGAGAAAATAAGGTAAATGGATATTTTTTCTGGTTTACAGCCATCCATTCTACCGCAAAGCGGGTACGTACGGATAAAATATCTGTAATAGATATGGCAGCGGCTGGTTGTTTGGTAGCTTTTCCCAATATCCCCAGTACTTCTTTCTCAAATGCAGTCGTTGTTTTCTGTTCTTGTAACTGCCGTATTTTCCCAGGCGCCAGCAGGTTGGTCCAGCTGCTGTATAACTGCCCTTTGATCTCTTCGGTACGGGTGGAATAACTTTCCAGGTTCAGAAACAGTTCTGCATATAAAGCGGCCCGTAACCAGTTACTTTTGCGAACATAGTACATGGCTGCATTGTAATAGTTACTGCTATAACCGGGATCTGATTCGATGCCTTTTTCCCATTGGATAATGGCTTCTTCCATCTCGTTCTCCAGCGCAAAGGTTTCTGCATACTCATTATAGATCACCCCACTGTTAGGAAATTTACGCAGCGCCGTACGGTACAATTTGCCGCATTCTTTATACGAGGCAATGGCCTTATAAGCCATCCCCAGTAACTGAAAGGCCTGGGCGTCGGCATCGGGCTTTTCTACCAGTTCTTTGCCCGTTTCGATTGCTTTTGCAAAATCGCGCTTCAGGTAGGCGGCAAAACAGAGGTCTTTCAGGATCCCGCTATTATTGGGCTCCTGCTGTTTGGCACGTTCCAGGATCACTACTGCATTATCATAATCGCCCTTCTGCACCAGAGTGCGGGCTGTTTCCTGTAATAATTTTGCAGTCTGCTGCTCCTGCGCGGTAACACCGGTGGCGGCAGCTAACCAAAACCCTAAAAAGAGCCAATATTTCATGATCATGTATTAAACCATTAACAGCCGTACAACTGTTGGATGGTTATTCGTAGATAAGATGCGTTAACAGGCCATCCCTGAGTTTGGGTTCAAACCAGGTACTTTTGGGAGGCATTACATTACCACTGTCGGCAATATCAAATAACTGGTCAATCGTAACCGGATACAGACTGAAAGCCGCAGCCATTTCACCACTGTCTACCCTTTGCTCCAGCTCGCCCAGTCCGCGGATCCCTCCCACAAAATCGATCCGTTTATCGGTACGTTGGTCTTTGATACCCAACAGTTTATCCAGTATATTATTGGAAAGGATGGTAACATCCAGCACACCAATGGGGTCGTTGGTGAAAGTGCCCGGTTTGGAACTCAGTTTGTACCAGTTTTTATCAAGATACATTCCAAATGTGTGCAGGGTTTCGGGGCGGTAGGCCCCACTGGTAAATAATTCTACCGTAAACTGTTTACTGAGTTCTTTGATCAGCGCCGCAGGCGATAAGCCGTTCAGGTCTTTCACCAACCGGTTATAATCCATGATATACAACTGGTTGGAGGGGAAAAGCGTGGTAAGGAAATAATCCGCACCCGCTGTGGCTGTTTCTCCCAAAGACTTGCGCACTTTAGCGGCCGATGCGGCACGGTGATGGCCGTCTGCGATATAGGTACAGGGAATTTCTTTCTCAAAGATTGCCGTAATCTCGTCGGCCACTGTATCATTGTTCACAATCCAGATTGTATGCTGGATACCATCATCGGCCACAAAATCATAGACAGCCGATTTGGTTTCTTTCCAGTTATTGATGATGGCATCAATACCATCATGGTTGCGGTAAGCCAGAAAAACATTCCCGGTTTGGGCACCGGATGTTTTGATATGATTGATCCTGTCCTGCTCTTTCTCCGGACGGGTAAACTCATGTTTCTTGATAATATCGTTTTCATAATCATCCACACTGCTCACACATACCAATCCTGTTTGTGCACGTCCGTTCATTACCAGTTGGTAGATATAATAACACTCTTTGGATTCACGGAAGAGGATATCCCGCTGGATAAAAGCGGCTAGGTTTTCTTTTGCCTGTTCGTACACAGCCGCATCATGCACATCTACCGTATCGGGCAGATCTATTTCGCTTTTGGTGATATGTAAAAAAGAGCTGTGATTTCCCTGCGCTTCCGTTTTTGCTTCCGCAGAACTTAATACATCGTATGGGCGACTGGCCACCTGTTTGGCCAGCTGGGCCTGGGGTCGTAATGCTTTGAACGGTCTGATACTTGCCATTGCGCAAATATCAGTAAATAATTATAAATGAAAAGTTATGAACTGACCGAGGGGCGGGCAATTGCCTATTCGATGGCCCTAACAAACATTTGTAAGAGGCGTTGTGCCTTATCGCTTCGCTGCAGAGTCCACTGAAACAGGTAGATGCCTGCCAGGGCGCATAGTATGCCGGCCAGTACATCCAGCACATAATGATGGCTGTTATAAACCGCTGCGAACCAGATTCCGGCCATCACTACGCCAAAGAAAAGCCTGATCCAGCCCAGCTGATAGCGGGTGGCATAATACAGCACAATCAGCGGATAAGATGAGTGCAGCGATGGCATGGCAGCAAATACATTGGAACTTTTGCTATACAGGGAATGAAAAATATCCACCCCAAAAAAAGCATCAAAGCGCTCCAGTCCGCCGGTATTACCCGGTGTAGAAGCCACAAAATCAAATCCATGCAACTGCACATACCAGGGTGGTGCGGCCGGGTACACATAATAGATCACAAAACCCAGCAGGTTCACCAACAGAAAAGTAAGTGAGAAATGAAGAAAAGCTTCCCGGTTTTTAAAAAACAGATAGGCGGCAAAAGCCAATGGTACCGGCACCCAGCATAAATAAAAAAATCCGGTTAACACATCCAGCAAAGGATGCTGGTGCGTGATCCAGAACTCATTGGGGGTAACGGTTCGTCCATCATGCGTAATACCGAACAACGTTTTTTCGGTATTGTACAGGCTCTCGATATGAACTTCCTGGAAAAGGTAGTTCGGGAAAGCTTTCATGAAATCAAAAATGATCCAGAAAATGATAAAGATGGAAAAGCCTGTGATAAATTTCCGGGTGAGGCGGGTGCCAAAATACATGGCATTAAAGAGCAGCATCAGGTACACCTGATCTGTTTTAAAACCAATCAGGAAATAAGACAGCAGGAGGTACAGCAGCGAGATAGCTGCAACCGCCACAAATTGCCGGGTGGTATAAAAAGAGGCTGGTTGTACTTTGTCTGCAACATCCATGGCATCAGGGTTTGAACCTCTCCACTACTTCTTTACCGGTGGCCACATCAATCCCTTTCATTTCCATATATACCACATTAGGCGACCAGAACGTACCTCCGTCTACTTTCACAAACAAGCGGTTAAGCTGGGCCTGTCTTTTGTTGATAGTGGCGTACACCCGGTATTTATTATCTCTGGGAGAAGGCATTAAAGTAAAAGTCTGTTTACGGTAAGAAACAAAATGCAATTTATAGGTGCCATCGCCCATCGCCTGCGATTTCATTCCATACGCAAATACACGCTGGATATAATTCAGCTCTTTGCGCATCCCTCCTTCCGGGTAACGGATCCAGAACACATGTACCGGCGATTCGTCATTCAGTTTTCCATTTTTGTCGTAATTCAGTTCACACACAATGGTATTGGTATTGGCTGTACGCTGCAGGTAAAACAACTGATGGGGGTTACCGGTAGGTACCGGAAATGTATCCTGTGGTTCAATCACAGGAGTTGTATATGTTGTAGCCGGTTTTTTTACCTGTACCGGCCGCACAGCGGTTGTAAAAGCCATACCACTGATCACCAGCACAGCCAATCCGGAGAGTAATGTTTTGCCAGGTGTATGGGCAGCTGATTTGGCGGCATCTCTTTCGTTCAGTGTTTTTTTGGCACCGGTCAGTCTTTTGATAGCGGTAATATTGGTTAATACAGCCATTACAGCAAGCGGAATGGTAAAAATAGACATGGTCTCCAGTACATGAAAAGAAACACCAGGCAGATACCATTTATAATCTCCACCGAGATAATTGGCGGTAACACCACAGGCTATGGCCGTGATGCCGATCAGGATCACTCGCTCTGGTCTTTGCATCAACCCGTCTTTACATTCAATTCCCAATCCTTCCGCCCTCGCACGGGTATAACTCACCATCATTGATCCGATCATGGCAATAAAAGCAAAAATGGAGCTCAGGAAATAATGATGCCCTACGAGATAATAACAGATCCCGAAAAACATAACCAGTTCGCTGTAACGATCTAACACGGAATCATACAATGCCCCAAAAGTGGAACTCATATTTCCCAATCGGGCCACCTGGCCATCCAGCATATCAAATAAACCGGCAAAGAGGATCAGGGCTCCTGCCCAGCCTACATAGGAAAGATCTCCGCGGTGGCCTCTTTCGGCACCTTTGATAAAGATCACTGCTACGCCTATATTCAATATAAAACCGATGGTAGTAACTGCATTGGGTGTGAGGCCTGCTTTGATGAGCAGCTTCACAAAAGGATCTATCACTACATAAATTCCTTTCTGTATCCGTATTCTGAGTGGAACTTTTTCCATTAACCTTTTATTTCTATCGTAAAATACTAAAAGTCAAATTTAAACCTGGCCCTTACGCCCAAACTGGCTACGTAGGGGTTTTCCAGGTAATTAAATCTTTTTACCAGGTCTACCCTGATCAGTTTAAAAATATTGGCGATACCTACACTTCCTTCGATATAAGGTTTTTTATTCAGGGCAAAGGTAGTAGGCGATCCATCAAATATGGGATATTTGATCAAAGAAGGATCCTTGGCAGGATCATTCTCATCCCTTACCCCACCGTACAATACTTTCACAGACACAACTTCGCGCAGTTTCAGCTTTTTCAGCAGGGGAACGCGGTTAAAGAAGAGCCCGTTAAAATGGTGATCAACCGAAATCCCCAGAAAGCGATCGCTCACAAACTCCTGGAAGTTCATCAGGTTATAGGAATTGAGCTGATAAGCATAGGTCTGGTTGGCACGGTGTACCGTCATCAGCGGGTAAGGAATCTTTCCAAAAATATACCCCCCCTCCACTACCAGATCGCTGTAACCCAGCTGCGACATATACGCACGTTTTTCAAAACGGGCGCTGATGTTCTGATAATTGTATTCGCTGTTCAATAACCCTTTCACACCGGCAATAAAACGCAGGGTAAATATGGGATATTTATTGATGATCGGGATCCGGTATACCTTACCCTGGTAAAACTGCTCTTTGGGCGCCCAGCGCAATTCGCCGGAAAATTCGGAAGTAATGAGTTTGTTTACATTCACCAGACTTCCGTTTACTTCTTTGTTGTAAATGATAGCGCCGGCCGGTTCCTGTTTCCAGTTTTTGTAACCGAGTGAAAAAGACAGGTGATTATCAAATTCTTTTACAAAATCTATTTTGAAATTGCTGTTATATAACCATTTATCGTTCTTACCTCTTTTGAAAGAAAGCAGGAAGTTATCTTCTGCCACAAACTGCAGTTCCTGTCCGGGAATTTTGGTGTCGTGCTGGTAACTCACCCGCACATAATTCAGCGGGAAGGAATAGATCGATTTATTATTGAGCGAATAGGTGGTACTCAGGAACCCCTTCCAGCGTTCATCTTTAAATCCATACGCACCATAGGTTTCAAAATACAAGCGTTTGCTGAATTTGGGAGTAGTTCTTCCACCCAGTCGCAGTTTAAAACCTTCTACCGGGTTAAAGCTGTAGAAAGCAGCGGCTGGACCAATTTCAAATGGTCCAACAGAGGTATAACCTGCCAGTAAAAACGTAGCAATGGCCAGGGTTCTGCGGAAAGAGGGCATTTTTTCCAGGCTGTCGATATTGCTGTACACTTTCGATTCCGTATGCGTAAGTGTATCATGTCGTCCGGCTTTCCAGAAATCATCCGGCAGTTTATCAGCTTTCTCTTTTTTTACCAGTGCCGGTCCGTCATACACACTGTCCGGCAAAGCCTGGTTGATCTTGAATTTGCGGTAGGATACGGTCCGCTCTCCAAAAAAGCCTGTTCCCGATCCTTTGGTTACACTCGCATCGGCCATAATATTACTGCGGCTCAGGTGGTAACGGCTGTCTTCACTTTTTTCAAAGTCGAGGTCAATATGCAGTTCCCTAACAAAATTCAGGTTAACATTTTTACTCAGGAACATGTTGATCTTTTCCACCGAATAATTTCCATCCAGTGTTACCCACATATTTCCGCGGAACAACAGGTCGTTGGTATTTCTCGGCGTAAAATATATTTTGATCAGTTTGTGTCCATTGGCATCCACCGTGGTATCCCTGATATAATACATGTAAAAAGTAGGGGCCAGGTCGGCGATCGGACTCAGGAACTGGTACGTGAACAGCGGGATATCATTATCATAGATATCTACATCCATATACAGTCTGTTCAGGTAACTGCTCACACCGGCATTATCGATGTACTCTCCAAAATTCACACGCTTCTCTCCAGTAACAATGGTTTTTGTTTTCTCGGGTTTCTTGCGGTAATACTTCTGCGAGAGGGTTTCTTCGAGATACACCGGCAATAATGCCTTACCCTCCAGTTTGGTAGTATCTCTGTTTTCGAAAAGAAATTTATAGTTTTTGAGCAGTTTAGAATTGGCCAGTTTATCAGAAACATTACTGATAGATACCTGCATTTTCTCGTACTGTTCGTACTGCACATAATTGTAGCTATCGGTACGGTTAAGCGGTTTATTGGCAATCACCCTCCTGATCAATTCTACAGCCGGATTGCCTTTGTTACGATAAGGTGCTCTTTTACGGGTGGTTACCGTAACACTGTTGATCGCTTTGGGATCGGTTTCCAGCTCAAAATTGATGGTCTGCGTAATACCCGGTGTAATCGGTTTCAGGATGGTCAGATAACCAACATAGGTTACCTGCAGTGTGGCAATTTTACTGCTGGAGGTCAGCTTATATCTTCCCAGACTATCTGTTACTGTTCCGCGGCCACCTTTCAGCACCACGCTTACGTATTGAAGCGGTTGTTTACTATAAATATCGGTAACCACGCCCTGCACAACCGTTTGTGCAAAGCTTTGAATTATTCCGGTGAATATTATCAGCGCCAGCAATACCCCTCTTCTCAATTGTTTACTTGTCATTTGTTATTATTTAAACACGAATCTTTTTTGCAATACATAATTATAGAACACCCCTACCGCCAGCGATACCGTAGCTTTTGATACTACGTAGCTGTAACCGGCAAAATGTGTCAGTAAAAAAACCCCACCCGATACCAGTATCAGGTTTCCTACCCAGACCAGGATATACCGCAAGGCCTGGAAGTGAATTTTTCTACTCTTTGCTTTAAATACCCAGGAGCGGTTCATCAGAAAATTCACCACTCCCCCGCTGATCGTTCCCAACACGCTGGCCAGCAGGTACCAGCAACCAAACACTTCTTTTAATACAATGGTCATTGTAAAATCCACCAATGTGGCCGTGATAGATGCTGCCTGTGCTTTTACAAATGTTGCCATGCAATAATTACTAGTATCAGTTGTAACAATAGGTTGGTATAAACCCCCGCCAGTATATCATCAGCCATTACACCCCAACCTCCGGGTAACGACTCTGCTTTTCGGATATACAGCGGTTTTACAATATCAAAAAAACGGAACAGCACCAGTGCCGCCAATATCCAGGGCCAGCTAACAGGTATAAAGAGCAGGCTGATGCTCATACCTGCAGCCTCATCAATTACCACCCGGCTGCTGTCTTTACCCCAGTCTTTCTCTACCACATAAGCCGCCCATATTCCGATAACGATGATGGCTGCCGTAGCAGCTATCATCGTTTCTTCTGTAACACCATTTACTACTGCCTCCCACCAGAGAAAACAGGTTACCATGGCAGCGATCGTTCCACCGCCTTTGATATACCCGATGCCCAGGCAACTGGCTGTTATTTTAGGTAACTGCATCATAAAGCTTCTACCAGATCCTGGTAATAATCCAATCCCAGGTGTGTAATCAGGTCCTCACCCATGATATGGCGCAGGGTATTCTGCAGTTTGATCAGTTGTTTGAAAATATCATGCTCCGGACGCAGGCCTGGTGCTGTTTGCGGCGATTTGAAATAGAAGGACAACCATTCCTGGATACCCGACATTTCTGCGCGTTTAGCCAGATCCATGAACAGGGCCAGGTCTAACACAATCGGTGCTGCCAGTATCGAATCGCGGCAAAGAAAATTGATCTTGATCTGCATGCCATAACCCAACCAGCCGAATATGTCGATATTGTCCCAGCTCTCCTTATTATCGCCATGCGGCGGATAATAGTTGATGCGTACTTTATGGTACAGATCTCCATACAAAGCTGGATTGATCTCAGGTTGCAGAATATCTTCCAGCACACTGAGTTTGGAAACCTCTTTGGTTTTGAAATTATCAGGATCATCCAATACCAGTCCATCGCGGTTACCAAGAATATTGGTAGAGAACCAGCCACGAACACCCAATGCACGTGCATGTAAGCCCGGTGCCACAATGGTTTTCATCAGTGTCTGCCCTGTTTTGAAATCTTTACCGCTGATAGGTGTGCCGGTTTCTTTTGCCAGCTCGATCAGTGCGGGAATATCGCAGGTAAGATTAGGGGCACCATTGGCAAAGGGAACACCTAAGGTAAGTGCAGCATATGCATAGATCATGCTGGGCGAAATGGCAGGATCATTGTTGCGCAAACCCTCTTCAAATGATCCGATGGTCTGGTGTACAGCTGACTCTTCAATATATTTTTCAGTAGAGCCGCACCATACAATTACCACACGACTGCAATCATGGGCCTCTTTGAAGTTTTCGATATCATTCATCACTTCTTTTGCCAGGTCATACTTCGTTGCAGCTGTTTTAACGTGAGAGCCATCGAGGTTTTTCACATACGATTTATCAAACACCGCTTTCATGGGTTTGATGGCCTCCAGTTCGGGTTTGATGGATTGCAACAGACCAGCTTCCAGCACTTTGGCATTCATAGCGGCTTCGTACACGTTATCGGAATACACATCCCATCCGCCAAAAGCAATATTATTGAGTTCGGCCAGTGGCACAAAATCCTTGATCAGTGGGTACCGGTTCTCGGTACGCTTTCCCAAACGGATATTACCCATCTGCGTAAGGGCCCCGATGGGTTGTGACAATCCTTTGTTCACCGCAATAACGCCGGCGATCATGGTGGTGGCAACCGCTCCCAAACCGGGTAAGAGGATACCTAATTTTCCATCTGCAGGTTGAATCTGTTCTTTCATATTTTTCTTTTTATTGATGTTATTTTCCGGATATACGATATTATACAGGATCTGATTTTAATCCACGGATCATAATAGCCATGATGGATTCCATACGGGGTTCCAGTTTGGCGTAACGGGCATCGATGAACATATCCCGCTCCAATCCACGCAATGAGCTTACCATTACCGATGGCAGGATGCCCAGTTCCTTCCCTATCACTTTACTGAATTCGCCATTACTCACCCCGTATTTCAGGATCTCTTTTACCAGTTTGATCTCGTGGGTGTCATATTCTGTATGCAAATGTTTCATGCAATGCAGGTTCTCCTGCATTTCGCCCTTTACTATCTTGTAAAGATTGGCGTATTTCTGAACGGCTTTGATCTTGGTAAGTGTGAAGGCACGCAGTTTGTCTTCAGCAGTAACCGCTTTGGCTACGGCCTGTTTCACCTGGTTAAATACTTCGCCCATCTCTTTCAGGATCACGGCATCGAAGATCTCTTCCTTACTGCAGTAATAATAATAGAGCGTACTCTTACCCTTACCCATGGCTTTGGCTATGTCTTCCATGGTGGTCTTTTTCACGCCATATTGCCTGAATAATTGCTGTGCTTCCCGCAGGATCTCTTCACGGATGATATCGTCTTTTGTTGGAATCATACTTTCGACCAAAATCGTTTTGTGGTCCAAAATTACATCAAAAGACATTATCGCAGCAACCGTTTATCAAATTATCCCTTACGCGATGCGAAAACTTTCATCAGGTCGCAGAAGAACTGTACACTTTCCAGGGGGAGGGCATTATACATACTTACACGTACACCACCTATCGTTCGGTAGCCTTTCACCCCGATCATCCCCTCTTGTTTACAGAGGTCGAGGAAGGGTGCTTCCAGGGCGGGGTCACTTAGGAAGAAAACCGCGTTCATCTGACTACGGTCTTCCCTGGCTACCAATGCTTTAAATATGGGCAGGCTATCGATGGTGTTATATAACAAGGTAGATTTTTCGATGGTTCTTCGCTCCATTTCTGCCAGTCCGCCCTGCTCCAGTATCCAGCGCAGGGTTAACATACTTACATATACGGCAAAAACGGGTGGCGTGTTCATCAGCGAACCGGCTTCGATATGTTTCTGGTAATCCATGATAGTGGGGATCTTGCGACGAATCTTACCCAGTATCGCTTTTTTCACCACTACCAGGTTTACTCCCGCTGCTCCCATATTCTTCTGCGCACCGGCATAGATCAGGGAGAATTTGGTAAAATCAACCGGTTTACTGAAGATATCACTGCTCATATCCGCCACCAGCGGTACAGATGTATCCGGGAACTGGTGCCATTGGGTACCTTCTACCGTATTATTAGACGTGATATGCAGATATCTGGCATCTGCCGGAATCACCAGTTGCTTCTGTATATAGGTATGCTGTTTATCCGAACTATCTGCCACCACCTGTACTTTTCCGAACAGGGAAGCTTCTTTGGCCGCTTTTTTCCCCCAGATGCCGTTATCGCAATAAGCCGCTGTTTCTCCCTCATCCAGTAAATTCATCGGCACCTGCATAAACTGGGTGGTGGCACCGCCATGCAGAAACAGTACTTCATAACTATCATCCAGCTGCATCAGTTTTTTTACTGAGCAGATGGCTTCGTTCAATACCTCTCCAAACCAGGGCGTACGGTGCCCGATCTCCAGTATGGATAATCCGGTATCATTGAAATTGAGGATTGCCCTGGAAGCTTCTTCCAGCACAGATTGCGGCAGAATAGACGGGCCAGAATTAAAATTATGCAGTTTCATATCGATTACTTGTGATGCGAAAGTAAGGAATTCGGGAGACGTGAATCGGGAGGCGTCAGTCGTGAGTAGTCAGTCGTCAGTAGGTAGATAGCGTTAGGGAGCACCTCTTACTATTTCTTAATGGCCGAATATCCCAGCCCCACTCGGTCCCAATTCACGTCTCACGATTGACGATTGCCGACTCACCCCGCTACTCATGTACATCTGTCACCCCACCCGATACCGTATATTTCATCGCATCAGCCGCGCTGACATGGGGCAATAACCGGATCCGCTCGCGGGGAACGATATAAGTGATACCGGATATGGCGTAAGAATGCGGTACATAAACCGTTACATGCTCCTGCATGCCAAATTCGTGGGCGTTCTGCTGGGTAATGAACCCAATCCGCCATACGTCGGGCGCATCTACATTAACCAGTACCGGTTTATCAAATTTCTTTTTATTGCCGGCAAAAGCTTCCAGGAAATCCTTTACAGAAGAATAGATGAATTTGATGCCGGGTGTTTTCTCCAATACCGTATCCAATAGGGTCACCAGGCGGCCTACCACAAAGAGGGAAGAAACCCAGCCTACAAATAATACCAGCACAATCACTACCACAAAACCCAGTCCGGGAATTTTACTGATATTACCACCAGCATCTCTGGTAAGCAGTTCCGGCGCCAGTGTGTATACAATATTGGGAAGGATGCCATCTACGAAGTTGAAAAGCCCCAATACCACCCAAAGCGTGATACCAATAGGTGCCAATACAATCAAACCCTGGAAGAAAAACTGCAGTAATTTTTTCAGGTAAAAACGTATGGTTACACGGGGTTGAGGCCTTTTCATGCAAAGTTGATTAAGCTGTAAAGTAAATAAGAAATCAGGATTCGGGCGGCTTTATTAGCTTTTAGCAGCAGCGAAATCCGTTGAAAACTAACGCCAGTAAGCTTTTACAGCTTTCATTCATCCCTATCAACAACCGCTTAACACAAAAATAATAAAAAAAAAGTATCGGAAACTTTGGTTACGGTTTGAGTTTCCATAGTTTTGCACTCCCTCATTTTAAAATTAATATGGAACCAAGAGAGCGAATAGCCAATAAGGCCCACGAGCTGTTTATGCGGTACGGGATCCGGAGTGTGAGCATGGACGAAGTGGCCAGTCAGTTGGGAATGAGCAAAAAGACCATTTACCAGTTTTATGCAGACAAGGATTCACTGGTAGCAGATGTGATTGATATTGAATTAGATGCCAATCAATACGAATGTACCCGGCACAAAGCCAAAAGTGAAAATGCGATACATGAAGTATTCATGGCCGTAGACATGTTACAGGAAGTACTGACCAAGATGAACCCGAATGTGCTGTTTGACCTGGAGAAATACCACCCGGCAGCTTTTAAAAAGCATAACGAGTTCAAAAACAAGTTCTTATACACCATTATCAAAGAGAACATGGAATGGGGCAAACGGGATGGATTATACAGGGAAGAAGTGAATACAGAGATTATGGCCCGTTTTCGTCTGGCGGCCACTTATCTCGTATTTAACCCTGAAATGTTCCCGGTGGGTAAAAACAGTCTTCCGACCGTAGTAACCGAAATAACCGATAATTTTTTATACGGCCTGGCAACAGCCAAGGGCCAGAAACTGATTCAGAAATACAAGCAACAAAGACTAAAATCCATTTAGCTTATGAACAACAGAGGACTTACAAGAATTGCATCCCTGGTTTTGGTGTTGATGACGGGCATTTCGCTTGTCTATGCCCAAACACCCACAAAACATGCATTCACCATTCAACAGGCGGTGGAATACGCTGCCAAAAACAATGTACAGGTGAAGAATGCTTTGCTCAATATCCAAAGCCAGCAACAAACCAACCGCGAGATCACCGCAGCTGCTTTACCGAACATTACAGGATCTGCAGGTATCACCGATTACATCAAAATCCCTACCTCGCTGTTACCGGGCGAGATATTTGGTCAGCCGGCCGGCACTTATATCCCGGTTCAGTTTGGTACCAAGTATAACTCTACCGCTACCATACAGCTGCAGCAACTGCTGTTCGATGGTCAGGTATTTATTGCTTTGCAGGCAAGGGCTACTTCGATTGAGTTCCAGACCAAAAACAAGGAAGTAACGGAAGAAGTGATTAAAACCAATATTCACAAGATCTATTACCAGCTGGTATTAAGTAAAACGCAACTGGAATTACTGGATGCAAATATTGCCCGCCTGGAGAAACTGAAACATGACGCAGGTGAATTATATAAAAATGGTTTTGCTGAGAAACTGGACCTGGACAAAATTTCTGTACAACTGGCGAATCTGCAAACGGAAAAAACAAAAGCGCTGAACAGCATCAGTATCGGTTACCTCGGTTTAAAAACCCTGATGGGTATGCCTGTAAAAGATACCCTGGTACTGACAGATAAGATCAGTGATGAACAGGTAAAAGAAGACTTTTCGAACGATACAGCATACCAGTATACAGATAGAAAAGAGTTCCAATATCTTTCGCTGGGCAAAAAGCTGAACGAGTTTAATATCAAACGGTACCAGTTGAGTTATATCCCTACTCTTTCACTCACTGGTGCCTATAGCAAAAACGCGCAGCGGAATAAGTTCGATATTTTCGGGAAAGGAGATTGGTTCACTACCTCTTATGTAGGACTGAATCTCTCCGTCCCCATTTTTGATGGTTTTGCCCGCAGTGCCCGTATCAAACGTTCCAGGATCGAGCTGAAGCAAACAGAGAACCAACTGGAAAACCTGAAGCTGACCATTGACAGCGAAGTAGATCAAGCTAAGATCAACTTCAAATCTGCGCTCGCAACCATGATTACACAGAAAAAAAATATGGAACTGGCAGAAGAAGTGTACAACCAGACCAAAAAGAAATTTGAGGTAGGAACCGGGTCCAATACCGAGATCACTGCTGCACAAACAGACCTGGTAACGGCACAAACCAATTATATCAGTTCATTATATAGTGCCATTATTGCCAAAGTAGATTACCAGAAAGCAACCGGAAAATTATAAAACCAACAACTAATAAATCTTAGGATATGCAAAAGTTCATACAAGTTATTTTACTCACCAGCTCCCTTGTTCTTGCCTCCTGTGGTAATAACACAGAAAGCAGTGGATCACTAACCGCTAAAAAAGCAGAACTGGAGAAACTGAAAAAAGAACATAATACCGTGGCCGATAAGATCAAGGCCCTGGAAACTGAGATCGCCAAACTGGATACTTCGGCTGTAAAAGAAGAAGTGGCCAAACTGGTAGGCACTACAGATATTACCACGCAGAACTTCTCACATTATATAGACCTGCAGGGCAGGGTAGATGCAAATGACATCTCCTATATCTCTCCCCGTTTAGGCGGCGGACAGGTTCGGGCAGTGTATGTGAAAAGAGGCGATTATGTAAAAAAAGGGCAGTTACTGCTGAAGCTGGACGACGCTATTGTAAAACAGCAGATTGCCGCCTCACGCCAGAATGCAGAAGCATTGAAAACCCAGCTCACTTTTGCCAAAGATGTGTATAACAGAAGAAGTAATCTCTGGAAACAGGGGATTGGTACAGAGATAGAACTGATCAGTGCCAGAACCAATGTGGAAGGACTGGAAAGACAGGTAAAAGCAGCGGAAGAATCCATCAAAGTGCAGCAGGAGCAGCAGAGCGGTGCCAATGTGTACAGTGATGTGGAAGGAATTGCAGACGAAGTGAATGTACGTGTAGGTGAACTGTTTACCGGTTTTGCGGGTACCTTACCACAGATCAAGATCGTGAATACAAAAAGCCTGAAAGTAGTAACAGATGTTCCGGAGAACTACAGTGGCAAGATTAAACAGGGTTCTGTGGTGTTGGTTTCACTGCCCGATATCGACAAGACCTTCAACACCAGCATCTCTGTTTCAGGCAAAGTGATCGATCCTAATAACCGTTCCTTCCGCGCAGAAGCTTCTTTACCCTCTGATCCGGCTATCCGCCCTAACCAGATTGCCATGGTGCGCATCCTCGATTACAGCGCCGTAAATGCCATTGCCATCCCGGTAAATACCGTTGGCACTGATGAAAAAGGTAAATACGTATATGTATCCGTATCAGAAGGCGGCAAACTGGTGGCCAGAAAAAGACAGATCCAGGTAGGTGAATTATACAATGCACTGATTGAAGTGAAATCGGGTTTACAGGCCGGCGAGAAACTGATCACCGAAGGTTTCCAGAATATTTACGACGGACAGTTATTGAGGACGAATTAATCGGGGAAGTGAGTAGTCAGTGGTGAGTATAGACACTGACAACTCACTACTCACGACTGACTACTCACGATTCATGTCTCACGAACCAAGCTGACTACTTAAAAAAATATAACATGCATCCATTCATAGAAGGCATCGCCAAAAAATTCAAAGAGTTCAAACCTACCAGTTGGGCTGTTGATAACCGTACGGCGATGT
>SCVK01000336.1 GCA_004297075.1 Chitinophagaceae bacterium | reverse complement strand
GGGGTGGTTAAAAAATTATTATCTTCACCGCCCCAATTGCAATTGACCGTTATGAAAAAAGAACGTGAAGAAGATTTTGAAGCAAACCTGACCGGCGATGAAAGCCAGGGCGGAGACCCTGCCAAAGAGCGATGGTTCAGACGTATCAGGAAGGGTATCTTAACTTCTACTGCCGATAAAAAAGAAACACCCGAGGGCTTATGGAACAAATGTCCGGAGTGTAACTATATCTGTACCACCAGCGAATTAAAGGAAAACCTTTTTGTTTGCCCCAAGTGTAACTACCATCACCGTATCGGCAGTGATGAATATTTTGATGTGATCTTCGATAACAAGGAATACACCGAACTTTTCGAAGATATACAGAGTATTGATGCACTCGGTTTTACCGATCTGAAACCTTACCAGAAGCGTTTGGATGATATCCATTCCAAAACCGACCTCAAAGATTCGATGCGTGTTGCAGTTGGTAAGGCCAACGGCGAGGGTATTGTGATTGCCTGCATGGATTTTGAATTCATCGGTGGTTCACTGGGTAGTGTGATGGGAGAAAAATTCAGTCGCGCGGTAGATTACTGTATCCAGCACCAACTGCCTTATCTCGTCATCAGCAAAAGCGGTGGTGCCAGGATGATGGAAAGTGCTTTCAGTCTGATGCAGCTGGCCAAAACCAGTGGCAAACTGTCGCAGTTAAGTGATGCCAAACTTCCTTATATCTCCTTACTTACCGATCCTACTTTTGGTGGTATCTCAGCCAGTTTTGGTATGCTGGGCGATCTGAACATTGCCGAACCCGGTGCCCTCATTGGTTTTGCCGGTCCGCGTGTGATCAAAGAAACCATCAAAAAAGACCTGCCCGAAGGATTTCAACGCAGCGAATTTTTACTCGAACACGGCTTCCTCGATTTTATTGTTGACAGGAAAGAACTGAAAGAGAAACTGGCGCAGCTGGTGCTGATCTTCAGAAGCTGAGGGGAGAGACAATTAACAATTAGAAATTAGCAATTAATAATTGTTAAAACAGTTCGAGGCCTCCTTGTAAAAAACTATTATTAAAAATGTTAGGTAAACCCTAGAAATTTTTAATTACTAATTTTTAATTGTTAATTACTAATTGCTCTCTCTTGGCTGAAATGAACAACCGGCAGGCTTACTTTAACTACTCCATAGAAGACAAATATGTAGCAGGTATTGTATTGATGGGAACGGAAGTGAAATCGATCCGGGATGGGAAGCTGAGCTTTAACGATGCTTTCTGTATGTTCGACGATGGCGAATTATGGGTGCGTGGTTTATTTATTGCGAGTTATTCACATGGTACGGCCAATAACCATATTGAAGTGCACGACCGGAAACTGCTGCTGAATAAAAAAGAACTGAAAAAGATCCAGGCAAAGATCAAAGAGAAAGGGTATACACTGGTACCACTGAAGGTTTTCTTTACGGATAAGAATCTGGTTAAGGTAGAGATCGGATTAGGCCGCGGAAAAAAACTGCATGATAAACGCGAGACCATCAAAAACAGGGATGTGGAGAAAGAGATCAAACGTTACCTGAAATAAACTACTGTTATTCCTCTTCGGGTGTTTTATACTTTCGCTTTTTCTCCGGTTTATAATCCAGCTGTTCTACCAGGGCCTCGGCCGTAGGATTACTGGTTACAGAAACTGCTACCTGGAACAAGGTAAAGTAGATCACAATGGTTCCCAGTAATTCTCCCCAGCTCAGCCAATAACCCCAGAAACCATATACCACGGCCTTTTCAGGATGATCGGTTTCATAAATCACTTCTGTTTTTTCACCTTTTTGCCAATTCCGGAAAACATAACGTGCATCAACCGCGTATTCTTTCCTGCCATCATGAAACACCGCTTTGGGAATGGAATAGCCGGATGCACTGTCTGCCAGCCACTGAATGGTGGCAGGCGCTTTCTCCCCGTCAAAATAATCTGGCTGCCGGGTGGCTATAAGGTAACAGGCAAAACAGATGAGATAAAGTATGGTAACGGATTTATACAAATTGCTTGTTTATCTATTTTTAAGTTCTCTCCCCTAGTGCTACACTATGGGCTAAAGCCCTGTTAGTAAATTAAGAGAACAGATTTTATATCCATGCCCTGAAGGGCGCGGCAAAAGTAAGTATTTTGCCATGCCCTTCAGGATGTGGCTCAGTAAGGCTTACTTGTATTCATTTTGGGACTTTAGTCCCGAGTTCTATGGTATGGTGTTTCTTCGTTAAACAAAAAGTCATACAACCATAGCGTAGGTTAAAAAAAATGGGATCAAGAGAATACTCTTAATCCCATTATCGTATAAATATCGGGTTGGGTTAGTTCGCTAAACTCCGGAAATCCACAGGTACCAGTTTACTTACACCAGGTTCCTGCATGGTCACACCATAGATCACATCTACCGCACTCATGGTTTGTTTGTTGTGCGTTACAATGATGAACTGTGAGTTATCACTGAATTTCTTGATCATCTGTGTAAACTTACCTACGTTGGCATCATCCAGCGGCGCATCTACCTCATCCAGGATACAGAACGGTGCCGGTTTAATCAGGTAGATCGAGAACAACAGGGCCGTAGCGGTCAGGGTTTTCTCTCCCCCACTTAACTGGGTGATAGAAGAAGGACGTTTACCCTTCGGCTTGGCGATGATCTCGATACCGGTTTCGGCCAGGTTCTCTGGGTTCACCAATATCATGTCTGCCGTATCTTCTTCTGTAAACAATGCCTTGAACACTTTCTGGAAGTTCTCGCGAACCTGGTTAAAGGTATCGAGGAACTGCTGGTTGGCAGTGGCTTCCACTTCCTGGATGGTTTGCAGCAGGCTTTCTTTGGCCGATACCAGGTCGTTTTTCTGTTCGAGAATGAACTCGTATCGTTTCTTCATTTCCGTATACGCTTCAATGGCAGTAGGGTTCACTTCTCCCATGTTCTCGAGGCGTTTGCGCATCCGGTCTGAACTGGCCTGCAGGTCTTCCAGGGCCGTATCCGTGTTTCTTGCCTGGTCCAGGATCTCATCCAGTTCTACTTTGAACTCTACACTCAGCCTCTCTTTCATACCGGCCAGTTGCAGTTTCAGTTCGTTCAGTTTATCCTTGATCTCTGTTACCAGGTGATCGATCATTTCCTTACTCTTCACTTTCAGGCGCAGTTCACTTTCTTTTTCCTGCAAAGCGTTACGCAGGTTATAATAAGCCTGGTCTGCCTCGTTCAGTTTTTTCTCTTCCTCTTCTTTTTTGCGCAGCATTTCGAGTAGCAGTTCTTCAGAACCGATCAATGCTTTTTCGCTCTCTTCAATATTGGCGCTGGCTTCTGATAATTGTGACGTGTTATTACCAATCTGCAGGTGCAGGTCGTTCAGCTGGTTTTCCTTGAATACCAGTTCCTGTTTCAGGCTGGTAATTTTGCTCTGCTGGCGGGTTAACTGCAGGTTGGTTTCGTTGTATTGTACCGAAGCAAAATTGTATTCATACTCGGCTGACTGGTAATCCTGCTCCACTGTTTTCAGTTCGGTAGCAGTGGTTTCCAGTTGCCCGTTCAGGGTATGAAATTCTTCGCGGGTGGTGGCAATGGCATCATGTTCTGCCTGTAAACGCATCTCCAGGTCTTCCAGGCGCTGCAAACCATTCTGCTGGGCAGCCTGCAGGTTCTCCATGCGGTTCTTGGCAGCAAATACCTGGTTGGTTAACTGGTTGATCTCGTTTTCGGTCTGTTTGATCACATTCTCTTTCAGCTGGTCGTTGAAAGCGATCACTTCGTTGTGTTTGGCCTGGATATCAGATTTCAGCAGGTTCACTACGGCTTCCTGGTCTGCGATCTCTTCAGAGAGTTTTTCCAGGTTCTTGGCACGACCGATCTTCTTTCCTTCAAACAGTCCTACACTACCTCCGGTTAATGTGTATTTACCTTTTACATACTTACCTGTTTTTTCCAGCACCACGGCTCCGTTGCTGTTGGCAATGGCCTCGTCGTTTTCGGCTATGTAAACGTTAGCAAGTAAGTATTGGGCCAGTTTGCGGTATTGCTCATCTACCTCGATCACATCCATCGCTTTGATAGTGTTGGCAGGTTGATGGGTTTCTACGCGGTAATCAGCGAATTTCTCCAGCATAAAGAAATTGGCCTTCCCTTTTTTATGGGCATCCAGCAGGTGAACCGCCTGTAAACCTTCTTCGAGGTTGTTCACTACATAATAGTTCAGGTAAGGTTCCAGCACATTTTCTACTGCAGTGCGGTATTCTTCTTTTACATAAATGATATCTGACAGGATCGGTGCCGCATGGTTCCATTCAGGATTCTTGTGGAGGAACTTGATACTTTCCGGATACCCTTCCATGGAGTCGATCAGACTTTTCAGCAGGTTGTACTCGTTGCGCTTGGAATCCAGTTTACGGTTTTCTTCGTTCAGTTCGTTACGGAGTACTTCCAGCTGGGCCTGTGTTTCAAAAATCTGCTCCTTGGTTTTTTCCTGGTGTTCCTGTAACTGTTGCAGGTCTATGCGTTTGGCATCGAGGGTGGCTTCTTTTTCTTCAAGCTCCATTCCCAGTTGCTGCAATTGCGCTTCGCGGTTCTGCTGTTCCTCGTTCAGCTGGGTTTGTGCCCTCTGCAGGTTCAGGATAGAAGTATCGGCAACGGCCACTTTTTTCTCCGCATCAAACTGGCTGCGCTGGATCTGCTGGTAACGGTTACGCAATGAATCCAG
>SCVK01000335.1 GCA_004297075.1 Chitinophagaceae bacterium | reverse complement strand
CCTGTTTACACATCTCTGGCAGATGCTGTTGTTTCTCGGTCTCTACATAGTGGCACTCTCTGTAGGTATTTATTATTTTACCAAATGGTACCTGCGGAAATTATACGGACGTTATGTGGCACAACTGAAAGAGTGCATCGCTGAGCTCGAAGAACAACCCTGATTTTTATTCGCAGCCCTGTTTCCGGCGGGTATCGATCAGGTACTGAATTTTCCAGTTGCCGTTCTGGCGGATCATCTGAAAGGAATTTACACCACAATGACTGAACTGGCCATTGAAATAAAAATGGTACGGTGTCCATACACTGGCCAGCGGGCCATCTATTTTCACCACATCAAATGTGATCCTTTCATCGGCAGCCGCTTTGGGCATGGTACCCACTACGGTGGCGAAATCAACTAATTTTTCGTTTTTGATCCTGATGCCGCCGTCTTTATCACGAACAATGGTTTGTAATAAAGCGCTGTCTGCAAAACAGGCCAGCAAGGCTTTGCTGTCTGAATTACGCATAGCGGTGAAGAGGTTGCCGATGGCAATTTTTACAGAATCTTCAGCAGCAACGGTCTGGGCACTGCCGGTAGTGGTTACCAGGAGTAACACAACAAATAGTATTTTATACATATCTTGATTTTAGCTAAAAATAAACGGAAAACAAATACGTTTCTGTTATTTGGGATGAATGACAGCCGAAGCCTTTAGCTGTAAAACGGGATTATTCGATAAATTGTAGCTTCAACACCCATCAGCTTAACAAAACCTACATGAACCGGTCAGAGATTCTTTTTTGGGTATGCACCGGCATTGTGTTTTACAGTTTCCTGGGATATGGGCTCCTGCTGCTGATCTGGGCCGGCATCAAACAACTTTTCCGGCCGGCTGATTTGGTACCTGCCGAAGGGTTTGAACCTGCGGTAACCCTTGTCATCCCCTGTTATAACGAAGCAGCTGTACTGGAGGAGAAGATCGCGAATTGCCGCTCACTGCAGTACCCTGCCGGTAAACTTACACTGATTTTTATCACAGATGGTTCCACCGATGAGTCGGTTCCTATCATTGAAAAATATCCGGAGATCCTTTTACTCCATCTCCCCGAAAGAAAGGGCAAAACAGCGGCGGAGAACAGGGCCATGACATTTGTACAAACACCCATTGTTATTTTTTCAGATGCCAATGCCTTATTAAACCCCGAAGCCATCCGCCAGATGGTCATTCATTTTGCCGATGAAGGTACGGGCTGTGTTGCCGGAGAAAAGAAAATAGCCGTTCAGCGTACAGCCAATGCCGGAACTGCGGGCGAAGGAATTTACTGGCGTTATGAATCCTGGCTCAAAAAACTGGATTCGCAATGTAACAGTGCGGTGGGTGCTGCCGGAGAACTGGTGGCCTTCCGTACAGCTTTGTACCGGCCTTTACCGGAAGATACCCTACTGGATGATTTTATGCAATCCATGCAGATAGCGGCAGCAGGTTACCGGATCGCGTATGAGCCCAAAGCCTGCGCCACAGAAAAAGCATCTGCCAATGTGCGGGAGGAATTAAAAAGAAAAATCCGCATCGCCACCGGCAGCTGGCAGGCGATGAAACGTTTACGCAGCATTCTCCACTGGCAAAAAACACCGGCACTCTGTTTTCAGTATTTTTCACACCGGATATTACGCTGGGCAGTTACCCCCTTCCTGCTCATCGTTTTAGTATTGCTGAATCTATTTCTCTGGATAGAAGGGAGCCTTTTGTATGAACTGCTTTTTTATTTACAGGTCTGTTTTTACCTGGCGGCATGGATGGGTTACTTACTCCGTAACAGGAAATTATCCCTGCAATGGATCTTTGTTCCGTATTATTTCTGTGTGATGCATTATGCAGTATTGGCCGGATGGATACAATATAAAACCCAAAGAAACCCGAACGGCATTTGGGAGAAAGCCAGCAGATCAGAGCGCTAATCTTGCTGTTAACTGGCTGCATACAGATTCCATCACCTGGTTTAACCGGCTGATAGATGCATCCAGTTTCCTGCCTTTGAGCTGATCGGCAGCCATTTTTTCTATAACCACCAGGTCCTGTTGTATCGAAACAATACCCATGGCTTCTGCAGTTGATTTCAGGCGATGCGCCAGTGATTTTACAATTGCCGGATCATCCTGTTCATAGGCCCTGTTCAGTTCTGCGAGAATGGGAGGAATGTCAGAAAGAAACAAACGGATCATCCGTTCCAGAAAAGCGGGATCACCCCGTCCCACTTCGTTGAGAAAAGCAAAATCGTAGAGTGGAGGGGCGCTTTGTGACACAGTAATCTAATAAATTCTACCAAAAGATAACCCAAATTTTCTTTCGCAGAAAATCTGGGTCAGTATATTATTGATAGCTATTGAAAAGGTATTACCTGAGATAACCCAGAATTTTGAGCATACTCTGTGCTGTTTGTTCTTTGGCATATACCCAGTCGATCAGCTTTCCGTTTTTATCATATTCCACAATCACGTGTTTAGGTGAAGGGATCAGGCAATGTTTGATACCACCATAACCGCTGATCTGATCCTGGTAAGCACCCGTGTGAAAGAAGCCTACATAGAGCGGTTCCTTGTTATCAGCCGCATCTTTCGGATCAGCGGAAGCGATCTTGGGAAGGAACACTTCATTGATATGTTCTTCCGAATCGTAATAATCGTGGCTGTCGCAGGTGATACCACCCAATACCACCCGGTGGTATTCATTGTCCCATTTATTCACCGGCAGCATCAGGAATTTTTCGCCGATACCCCAGGTATCCGGTAGCGTGGTAATAAAAGAAGAATCGATCATATACCAGCACTCACGGTCGTTCTGGATCTTCTGCCCGATCACACTGTAAATATGCGCCATACTTTCTCCAACGGTAAAACTGCCAAACTCTGTATAGATATTCGGCATCGGCACTTTGGCTTTTTTGCAGGCTTTTTTAATATTACTTACGATTTCATTGATCATAAACTGGTAATCGTACTCAAATCCCAGCGAGTGTTTGATGGGGAAACCACCACCGATATTGATCGAATCGAGTTCGGGACAGATCTTTTTTAACTGGCAGTACAGGTTGATGATCTTATTCAGCTCTGACCAGTAATAGATATCATCTTTGATTCCTTTGTTGAGGAAGATGTGCAGCATTTTCAGCTGAAACTTATCTTCATATCCTTCGATCTCATCTACATAAAATTCCAGGATATCCTTGGCCCTGATGCCGAGGCGGGATGTATAAAAAGGAAAATTAGGTTCTTCTTCAGCAGCTACACGGATACCCAGACGGAAAGGCACTTTGGTACTGCGCTTATACGCCTGCAGTTCTTCTTTGTTATCGAGGATGGGAACCACGTTCTTGAAACCGGAGTTGATCAGTTTGGCAATCCGAGAAGTATAGTTCTTCTGTTTGTATCCGTTACAGATGATATAGGTTTCCTTATTGATCTTTCTGCGCTGGTACAATCGATTGATGATCTCGATATCATACGCATAGGATGTTTCGAGATGGATATTGTGCTTCAGGGCTTCTTCTACAATAAAAGAGAAATGAGAACTCTTGGTACAATAGCAATAAAAATATTCCCCTTCGTATTTGTGCTTTTTAAAAGCATTTTCAAACATCTTCTTCGCCTTGTTGATCTGCATACCGATCTTGGGCAGATAGGTCAGTTTCATCGGCGT
>SCVK01000548.1 GCA_004297075.1 Chitinophagaceae bacterium | reverse complement strand
CTGCGCCATGGCCGAATACGGCGCGGCGCGGGCTGCGCTCCTCCAGCCCGGGCAGGCGGACGTCGAGGCGCGGCTGATCGGCCTCCAGCGTGCCGCGGCCGACCAGGATCATCTCGTGCCGCGCGCGTTCGAGATGGGCGTGCGCGCGGGCCGCAGGGCCGGTGATCCAGCGGCTCGATCCGTCGGGCAGCGCGATCCGCCCGTCGAGCGAGACGGCAAGCTTGAGGGTGACGTGCGGGCGGCCCTTCGTACGGCGGGTCAGGAAACCGGCCATCGCGCCGCGCGCCGCCTGCTCCTCGATCCCAGTCGTCACCGCGATGCCGGCGGCGCGCAGCCGCTCGATCCCCTGGCCGTCGGTGCGTGGATCGGGATCGCGTACCGCGATCACCACCCGATCGGGCCGCGCGGCGGCGATCAGATCGGCGCAGGCCGGCCCGCGCGGCGAGACATGTGCGCAGGGCTCGAGGGTCGCATAGAGAGTGGCGCCCGTGATGTCGCCGGCCGCCGCGATGGCGTAGGCTTCGGCATGGGGTCGCCCGCCCGGCTGGGTCCAGCCCCGCCCGATCACCCGCTGATCGCGAACGATGACGCAGCCGACATTGGGATTGGGCGTGGTCCGCCCCCGGCCGCGCCCGGCCAGCGCGACCGCTGCCGCCATCCAGCGGCGATCCTCGGCGCTATTTGATGCCAAGCTGATCCGCCAGGCGCTGAAATTCGCGGCGTCTGGCCTCGCGCTTCGCGTCGAGAATCTTCTGGTCGGCGATATTCTGCTGCCTGATCTGCTCGTCGGTCCGATCCGGTGCGTAATTCTGGACGTAGATGATGTCCGGCTTCCGCTTGTCGGTCTTCGAATCGAAGTAGAAGCCGGCGACGATCAGCATCGGCATCATGATCGAAAGCAGCGCGAACAGCAGCTTGATCCCATCCTGGCCGCGCAGGAACGCCCTGAAATCGGCCCAGGCGGCGCGCGGCGAGGAAGGGCGGGGTAAAACAGCCATGCGCCGCTAGATAGTGGGGGAAGGCCCGCCGCGCCAGCCCGGTGGCGGACCTTCCGCGCGCCGTCAGCCCTGAATGGTGAAGCGCACCGTCATCGTCCGCCAGCTCTCGGTGGCAACGCCATCCCTGGTTGCGGGGCGGAACTTCCAGTAGCGCAGCGCCTGTTTCCTGGTCGCCTCGAAGAAGCCGGGATGGGCAGCGCTGACCATCTCGACCGC
>SCVK01000334.1 GCA_004297075.1 Chitinophagaceae bacterium | reverse complement strand
GTACTCACCTGATATGTTTCAATATTTCTTTGGCAATCACTTCATCTGCATCCGGCACAGCCAGCATTTTAGCATTGGTTCGGAACTGTTGCTGCAGGGCCTCATCTTTTACCAGTGCTATCACCGTTGAGACCAGTTTATTCTTTGCTTCCTGATCCTTCACGATCCATGCCGCCTGTTTGTTTACCAGGTGCATGGCATTTGATGTCTGGTGATCTTCTGCCGCCAGCGGGAAGGGAACAAACACGGTTGGTTTTCCTGCCACACACAATTCGGTTACAGACATGGCTCCGGCCCTACTGATCACTACATCTGCTGCAGCATAGGCCATTTCCATCTCTTTGATAAAATCGTTCACCCACACATTTTTCCTACCCGAACCTTTCTGTATATATTCTGCAGCAGTTGTTTTACCGGTTTGCCAGATCAGCTGTAGGTCGTGCTGTTCAAATTCATCCAGGTGTAAAGCCAGTGCCTCATTGATGCTACGGGCACCCAGACTGCCACCTACTGCCAACACCGTTTTTTTAGCGGGATCCAGCCCAAAAAAGCGGATGGCTTCTTCCGGGCTTACTACAGATTGCACAATGCTTTTCCTAACGGGATTACCTACGATAAAAAGTCTGTCTTTGGGAAAAAAATTCTCCATCCCATCAGTGGCTACAAATACGGCTGTTGCTTTCTTACCCAGCAGTATATTACTCTTTCCTGCGAAGGAATTACTTTCATGAATAAATGTGGGAATCCGTTTCGACTGCGCATAACGCAGCACCGGGAAAGAAGAATACCCTCCCACACCTATCACTGCATCTGGTTGAAATTTGTCTATGATCAGTTTCACCTGCAAAAAGCTTTTCATAAGCTTGAATGGCAGGCTGATGTTTTTTAATACGGACTGTCTGTCGAGCCCTGCAATATCCAGGCCCCTGATTGGATAACCGGCCTGCGGCACTTTTTCCATCTCCATTTTTCCTCTCGCCCCTACAAACAAGATCTCTGCAGAAGGCTCTTCCTGCTTTATCGCATTGGCAATAGCAATGGCCGGAAATATATGTCCACCGGTGCCGCCACCTGCGATGATCACTTTGGTATGTTTATGCGTACTCAAGCCGGTATTGTTTTATTCGTTTCAGTTTCTGCAGTCACTACTGGTTGCGGAACAGGTTCCTTTCCTTCCATCTGCTCCACATTTCGCGCCACACTTAATATGATGCCGATAGCGCCGCAGGTAAACAGGAAAGAACTTCCTCCCATACTTACCAGTGGAAGTGTTACTCCTGTTACCGGCACCAGATTTACATTTACGGCCATGTTGGCAACGGCCTGTATCACCAGCGTAAAACTTAACCCTAATGCCAGGAAGGCACCAAATGCATAGGGACATCGCCGGAAAATGCGGATACACCGGAATAGAAAAACCAGGTAAATAAAAATCATGAACGCACCTCCCAGCAAACCGTACTCTTCTATGATGATGGAGTAAATAAAGTCGTTATAGGCCTGTGGTAAAAAATTCCGCTGGCGACTATTCCCGGGGCCTAGCCCCACCAGCACACTACCATTCGCAATGGCGATCTTGGCCTGCTGTACCTGGTAGGGGGTTTCATTGTCTTTGGCGTACATAAAATCCTGTACACGTTTTACCCAGGTACCGATACGTCCGAAAGATTTTGCCTTTTCTGCAATACCAGCTTTGGGAACTTCCGTTTTTTGTTTACCATCGTAGGTAAAAACGGCTGTCATAACAATCAGTGCCACCGGTATCAGTGCTATACCAATGGTTAATAAAATATGTTTGATACTTACACGACCAATGAACATCAACAGCAAAGCCGTAGCACCGGTCAATAAAGCATTGGATAAGTTAGCCGGCATAATCAGGGCGCAGATAATCAACACAGCCGTAACAACGGGCAGAAATCCTTTTTTGAAATCCTTGATTACTTCCTGCTTTTTACTCAGCAGGCGGGAAATGTACATGAACAATGCCAGTTTGGCGAGGTCGCTGGTCTGGATGGTCATGTTGATGATGGGCAATTTGATCCATCGGCTGCCATCGTTGATCTTGGCACCGAAAAATAACGTATACAATAACAAAGGGATCGACACCAGGAACAGTATCGTGGCCACTTTTGAGAAGATGGTATAATTGATCCGATGCAAAAAATAGATCACCAATAATCCCAGCAATGAAAAAGATACCTGCTTAAAGAGGTACACATTCGTATTGCCTTTATACATTTTATAAGCCAGTGAACCGGTAGCACTATACACCACCAGGATAGATATCAAAGACAACAATACCACAATACCCCAGATGTATTTATCACCCCGGGTACGGTTTACCAGTTGTCCACGCATGCCACCGATGCTCGGCATTTGTGAAAACAGTGTATCTTTTATTTCACCCATACAAGAGATTAATTTGAAAATATGAGAATTTGAAAATGAGACACCATCAAGTAGGCCATTTCAAATTGCCGCATTTTCTCCCGCCAGGGCGGGATCTGATGATTACAATTCCTTTACCGCGTCTTTGAACTGCCGACCCCGGTCTTCATAGTTTTTGAAAAGGTCGAAGCTGGCACAGGCCGGACTCAATAGTACCACATCCCCTTTCTCTGCCAATTTGAAAGAAGCGTTTACCGCTTTTTTAGCAGAATCGGTTTCTACGATTACCGGAACAATATCTTTAAAAGCCTCTATGATCTTTTTATTGTCCACACCCATACATACGATCGCTTTCACTTTGTCCTTTACCAGGTCTGCGATTAAACCATAATCATTACCCTTATCAGTACCACCCAATACCAATACGGTTGGCTTATTCATACTCTCCAGCGCAAACCAGGTGCTGTTCACGTTGGTTGCTTTACTGTCGTTAATGAACTCAACACCTCTTACCATGGCTACAAACTCCATCCGGTGCTCGAGGCTGTGGAAATTCTTAACCGCTTCGCGGATCTTCTCTTTTCGGATGCCGAGCGTTGCGGCGGCGATGCCTGCTGCCATAGTGTTGTAGTTGTTGTGTTTACCTTTCAGAGCAAAGTCATAGATACTCATGCTTACTCTTTCTTCCTGGATTCGCAGCATCATCTGGTCACCCTTGATGTAGCCGCCTTTTTTTACTTCTTGTTTCATAGAGAATGGTAATGGGTTAGTATGAATGGTTAGTAATGGGAGTTTTTGCATGATTACTTCATCATCCAAGCAATAGATGAAATAATCATTTGGTGTCTGGTTTTCGATGATCCTGAACTTACTGTTGATATAATTCTCGAATTGGTAGTTATACCGGTCGAGATGATCTTCGGTAATGTTCAGCAGCATCGCTATATCTGCCCGGAATTCTTTGATATCATCCAGCTGAAAAGAACTTACTTCTACTACATAGATCTCTTTCGGATCCAGTGCCACCTGTTTGGCAAAAGAGATGCCGATATTACCTACCATCGCACAATCCAGTCCGGCCGTTTTACAGATATGATACGTAAGAGCCGTAGTGGTACTTTTACCATTACTGCCTGTAATAGCCACGATCTTGCTGTTTCCCTTGAAGCGATAAGCGAGTTCTATCTCGCTGATCACCGGAATTCCTTTGGACCTGATCTGTTTTACCATCTCATTCTTTTCAGGAATACCCGGACTCTTCATCACTTCACTGGCCGATAAAATCTTTTCAGCTGTATGCTGCCCTTCTTCAAATTCAATTCCGTTATCAAAGAGCTCTTGTTTATAGGAAGCTTTCAGTTGGCCACCATCACTCAGGAATACTTCATATCCTGCTTTTTTTCCCAGGATGGCTGCACCGATCCCGCTCTCGCCTCCCCCTAATATGACCAGTCTGTGACTCATTTCCCTTATCGCATTTTCAGTGTTACTATAGACATCACCACACAGATAATGGTAATGATCCAGAACCGCACGGCTATTTTACTTTCATGAAATCCTTTCTTCTGGTAGTGGTGGTGCAGGGGGCTCATCAGAAACACCCTTTTACCCTCACCATATTTCTTCTTGGTATACTTGAAATAACTCACCTGGATGATCACGCTGAGATTCTCAATCAGGAATACGCCGCAGAAAATCGGGATCAGTAATTCTTTTCTTACAATAATGGCGAGTGACGCAATGATGCCACCCAATGCCAGACTTCCGGTATCGCCCATAAATACCTGTGCAGGAAACGCGTTGTACCAGAGAAACCCGATACAGGCCCCTACAAACGCACCCACGAATATGGACAGCTCACCCAGGTTAGGGATGTACATCACATCAAAGTAATCGGCGAAAATATAGTTACCACTTACATATACAAACACCCCGATACCCGCACCTATGATCGCACTTACCCCTGCGGCCAGCCCATCCAGTCCATCGGTAAGGTTGGCTCCGTTTGATACAGCAGTGATGATGAACGTTACGATCAGGATATAAATAACCCAGGTATATTTTTCAGCTCCGGGACCGATCCAGCTGATCAGTTTACTGTAATTGAACTGGTGATTCTTTACAAAAGGAATGGTGGTGATCGGTGTTTTTACTTTTACAAACTTCTTCTCAATGCCATTCAGTTTCCGCACGATGATATTAGAATCTTTCGCTAATCTCTCGCCTTGTTGCAGTTGTGCCTGCGGACTGGTGATCACTTCCCGCTCTACAGTAACCGCATTACTGAAATACAAAGTGAGTCCGATGATGATCCCCAATCCTACCTGTCCTATTACTTTTGAGATCCCGGCCAAACCATCACTATCTTTTTTCTTATAGGACTCCCCCTTTTCCTGTGCAGCTTTGCGCGCACGGATCTTGAAGAGATCATCCAGAAAACCGATCACACCCAGCCAAACCGTACAAAGTACCATGAGGCGGATATATACTTTATCAAGATTGGCAAAAAGCAGTGTTGGGATCAGGATACTTAAGAGGATAATGATCCCTCCCATGGTGGGGGTTCCTTTTTTCTGCACCTGTCCTTCGAGACCGAGGTCGCGAACACTTTCACCGATCTGTTTGTGTTTCAGGAAAAGGATGATGCGTTTACCATATACCGTAGCAATCAACAGCGACAATATCACGGCCATTGCTATACGGAAAGTGAGGAACTGGAACATTCCTGCACCCGGTATGTGAAACTCTTTGTTTAGCCAGTTAAATACGTAATAAAGCATATTGCTTGGTTAATGGTTTTGATCGGGTTATCCAACCTTCCTATTTTCCTAATAATGCAAACATTTCTTTCAGCACTTCCTTGTCATCAAAAGGATGTTTCACCCCTTTGATGTCCTGGTATTTTTCATGCCCTTTTCCGGCCACCAGGATAATATCATCCCGGTTGGCAAAACTCACAGCCGTTTTAATGGCTTCTTTCCTGTCTACGATCGAGATATACTTTCTTTTGGCCGAACTGCTCAAACCTTCTTCCATATCTCTCAATATCTGTGCAGGATCTTCTGTTCTTGGATTATCGCTTGTAAGTATCACCCTGTCGCTCAGATCACAGGCTGCCTGCGCCATCACGGGACGTTTGGTTTTATCCCTGTCGCCGCCGCAACCCACTACTGTGATGATCTGTTCATGACCCTTACGTAGCTTTTTGATAGTTGCCAGTACATTCTCCAATGCATCCGGCGTATGCGCGTAATCAACAATACCAATGATCAATCCGCTACTGATGATATAATCAAAACGTCCCTCGGCGCCACTCAGCATACTGAGAGTGGTCAGCACCTGCACACTATCTTCTCCCAGACAAACCGCCGCACCATATACTGCCAGCAGGTTATAAGCATTGAATTCACCGATTAACCGGAAATGAACTTCTTTGTCATTCACCAGCATCACCAGACCTGTTAACGCATTCTCCAGGATCTTTCCTTTGAAGGCTGCCATGGTTTTGAGGCTATAGAGATATTTATGCGCTTGTGTATTCTGCAGCATCACTTCCCCACGCTTATCATCTGCATTGGAAATAGCGAAAGCGGTAGCTGGTAAGTGATCGAAGAATGATTTCTTTACACGGATATATTCATCAAAAGTTTTGTGATAATCGAGGTGGTCATGTGTGATATTACTGAACAGCGCTCCTGCAAAATGCAGGCCGGTGATCCGGTGCTGGTGTATGGCATGACTGCTGCATTCCATAAAAACGTGGGTGCAACCTTCTTCCACCATCTGACGCAACAGTGCATTCAGACTTACTGCATCCGGTGTGGTGTGTGTGGCCGGAATAATAGTATCGCCGATCTGGTTCTGAACCGTACTCACCAATCCGCAACGATATCCTAATTTGGTAAACAGCTTGAATAGCACCGTAGCAATCGTAGTTTTCCCATTAGTGCCGGTTACACCTACCAATTTGATTTTGGCAGATGGTTCACCATAAAACTGATGTGCCATATAAGCAACCGCTTCATTGGTATTGTTTACTTCTACATAAGTAACGCCTTCTGCAAATGAAGCAGGCATTTCCTCGCATACAATAGCATTGGCCCCCAGTGCAACCGCTTTATCGATAAACTGGTGCCCGTCAGATTGCACACCACGGATAGCAACAAATACATTTCCCTTAGCAATTTTGCGTGAGTCGATCTGTATAGCAGTCACGTCAATATCCGTACCGCCCCTAACCTGCTTCAGGTGTACTTTGTATAATATGTCTTTGAGTAACGCCATATTGTTTAGTTGATGTCGGGACGCTAACAGCGGCATGACATATAACATAAGAATGATTCCTGTTTTTTAATCCAATGCCACATTAATTATCTGTCCTTTCACCACTGCCTGCCCCGGAGGGATAGACTGTTCTGCCACTTTCCCCTTTCCCTTCGCATTCACTTTTAATCCCATATTCTCACACAGGTACACCACATCTTTCAAACCCATTCCCTTTAACTCGGGCATGGTATTCTTTCCTACGTTTTTTCTATTTAATGTCACTACCGCATCTTTTCCTTTCATCTCCGTCCATTCATCCAACCTGGTAGTTGAATCTATAAAGGGTAGCCGTAGTTTACTATTAACAAAAGCGATGTCCCGTTTATTACCTGCAAAACTGAAAACACTGCTGTCCTTCTTCTTCTCTACAGAAGCCGTATTGGTTTGGCGGATATAGGTACTGTATAAACGATCAGCTATCTCTTTAAATACCGGACCTGCCACAGCAGCTCCATAATAAACAGGCGCATGTGCTTTGTTCTTGATAATCACTACGCAGGTATATTGCGGATTCTCTGCCGGAAAATAACCGGCAAAAGATGACTGGTAAATCTTATCGGCATACCCTCTATTACCATCTGCCACCAAAGCCGTTCCTGTTTTACCGGCTACTTTGTAAGCTGCATTCTTAAACAGCGCCGTAGCGGTACCAGCGGTACAAACTCCCTCTAAGCAGGTTTTCAGTTGCTGCAATGTTTGCTGGCTGCAAACAGCCTCATCTGTTACCACCGGTTCAAACTGTTTCAACAATATGCCTTCTTCTTTTACCGCACTTACCAGGTAAGGTTTCATCATCCGGCCATTGTTGGCAATGGCGTTGTACAATACGGTTGTTTGCAGCGGACTCACAGACAGGTTATACCCGAATGCCATCCAGGGTAAAGTGGTAGGCCCCCAGAAACGTCCGCCGGGTTTATAGATCACCGGCTTTCTTTCACCCCGGAGATCAACACCGGATACCGTATCCATCCGCATTTTCTTCAGGTGTTTGATAAACTGGTTGGGATTATCCGAATAATGCATGGCTGCCATTTTAGCCATGGCCACATTGGAACTCAATTCAAAGGCATGTTGCACGGTTACATCATTCTCTTTATGCACTTCAGAATCATACACCGTTTGACCGGCAATTTTCCATGCTCCATGTTCCAGTGTGATCATCTGGTTCAGAGACACTTTTTTATCTTCCAGTAAAGCCAGCATGGTAGCCAGTTTAAAAGTAGAACCGGGTTCTGTAGGACTGATCGCGTAATTAAAATCCTCCCAATAGGTTCCGTCGCTTCTTTTACCGAGGTTGGCAATGGCTTTGATCTTTCCTGTTTTCACTTCCATCACTATGGCACAACCACTCTGCGCTTCGTTTTTGATCATCATCTTCATCAAAGCATTCTCCGTTATATCCTGGATAAACACATCGATCGTACTTACAATGTCTTTTCCTGTTTCCGGTTCTATCTCATAGGTATCGTCCACCGGGACAGAAACGCCCCCTGCAATTTTTCTCACGAACTGTTTCCCGTTTCTTCCTTTCAGGATAGAATCATAGGTCATTTCCAATCCTACTTTATTGGAATCCCTTGCCAAACCAATGGTTCTGAAAGCCAGCATCTGGTACGGGTTGAGGCGGATGGTTTTTTCATTGGCGATCATCCCGCTTTTATACCTGCCCAGTTTGAACAGCGGAAACCGCCGCAAAGTCTCATACTCACGAAAAGAGATTTTTTTCTTTAAAGGGAAATAACCTTCTTCGTTCCGGTAACCCTCCTGCAGCAATGCTTTATACTCTCCGGCAGACATATCCCTGAAGAGATTGGCCAGACTTTCACTCAAAGAATCCAGGTTTTCTCTAAACCGCTGGCCATTCTTTTCCCTGAGCGCATCCACGCGGAAATCGATATAGATATCAAACTGCGGAATACTGGTACTCAGCATTTGCCCATCTTCACTGTAAATCGTTCCCCGCTCCGCTTCTATCTCGTCCAGCTTCTGGTGCAGACTATCACTCATACTGCGCCAATGTGTTCCCTGAACCTGTTGTATATAAATGGCTTTCCCGAAAATGGCGACACATGCGAGCACCACCAGTATGTAACTGAGGTACACTCTCCATAGTATGTCGCGTTTTACATCCACTTGTAATTAGTAATTGATAATTAGTAGTTAGTAACTTATTTTCAGTGCTTTACCGCCTGCAGACGGCTGGGCATTTCTTTACTTATTTGCAAACCCATAGGGGCTGTTGCTTTTACCACCTGACCTTCCTCGCTGCGAAACATCACTTCACTTTTCAGGGTTTTATATTCGAACTGCAGATCCTTCAGCTCGCTGGTGGTACTGTTGATCTTACGTATCGTTTTATCTGCCCGATGTCCATTGGCTATATAGAGTACCGTTAACACAGACAGGAACAGAAAAAAAGGAATGTTCTTCACGATCCACTGGTAGTTGAACAAACCTTTCAGCGGGTTCTTGTTGGTTTTATCGGTCAACTGTTCGGACATTTTTGGTTTACTGGTTTATTGGTTTATTGGTTTGCGTTTACCTGGTCCTACTAATAAACCAGTAAACCAACAAACTACGTCTCTACTTTTTCTCTGCTATCCGCAACTTGGCGCTTCTGCTCCTGGTGTTTCGTTTCAGCTCTTCCTGCGCTGCAGTGACCGGCTTTTTGGTAATGATCCGGAACACTTCTTCCTTCGCTACAGACATGAAGGGGTTATCAGGCGTTTCGTCGAAACTGCCCTGGCGGAAGAAATTCTTCACTACCCTGTCTTCTATAGAATGGAAGGT
>SCVK01000333.1 GCA_004297075.1 Chitinophagaceae bacterium | reverse complement strand
ATGGCTACAAAAGGTAATACATCCGTTAACAAAGGCATCCCCGTAATCAAGGATGCCTTTGTTGTTATCGTGAAAACCGAGTGGAACGCGCATATCATCAACAAACTGGAAGCGGGTGTAAAAAAAGTGCTGAAAGCGCAGAATGTGGGTTGTAAAACACTGGTGGTACCGGGTGCATTCGAGATCCCTTTTGCGGTGAAGAACCACTACACCTATGCCAACAAACTGCCCGATGCCTATATTACCCTGGGCACTGTGATCCGTGGCGATACACCACATTTTGATTATGTGTGCAAAGCTGTAACCGATGGTGTGGTGCAACTGAACCTTTCGCTGGACACACCTGTTATATTCGGTGTGTTAACCGTTGATACGGAACAGCAGGCGCTGGAACGGATCGGTGGCATACATGGCCATAAAGGTGAAGAAGCGGCTATTACCGCCATAAAAATGATAGCTTTGAACAGGAAACTAAAACAATAACCCATTTACTTCTGCACATGCATGTTCAGTTATTCATCCCCTGTTTTATAGACCAGTTATACCCTTCTGTTGGTTTTAATATGGTGAAAGTACTGGAGAAAGCAGGTTGTACGGTAACTTACAATACTTCACAGACCTGTTGCGGGCAGCCCGCCTTTAATGCAGGTTTCTGGGGCGAGGCTAAGGAAGTATGCAGCAAATTCCTGAACGATTTTTCCGGCTCCGATTATATTGTTGCCCCCAGTGCCAGCTGCGTGGGTTTTGTGCGGAATTATTATACCAAACTTTTCGAAAATTCGCCCGAGAGCGCACTGGCCAAAAAAACGGCGGAAAGAACCTTTGAATTATCAGAGTTCCTGGTACATATTTTAAAAGTGGATGACCTGGGCGCGAGCTTTCCGGCCAAAGTTACTTACCACGACAGCTGCGCCGGCCTGCGCGAATGCAGGATCAAAACAGAACCGCGCCAGTTATTGAGCAAAGTAAAAGGACTGGAACTGGTAGAGATGAACGATGTAGAAACCTGTTGTGGTTTTGGAGGAACTTTTGCCGTAAAATTTGAACCCATCAGCATTGCCATGGGCGATCAGAAAACCACGAATGCCGCCGCTACCGGAGCAGACTATATTATTAGTACAGACATGAGCTGCCTGATGCACATAGATGGCTGCGCCAAACACAAAGGATCCGGACTACAGGTGATGCACCTGGCAGATGTACTCGCCAGCGGATGGTAGGTTTTAATTAGCAATTAGAAATTAACAATTAATAATTGCTTCTGTTGGCAAACACAGCTGTTTTACTATATGTCACTATATTTCGAAATATAGCGGGCTTTGATTAAAACCCTTTCAAATTTTTAATTTCTAATTGCTAATTTTTAATTACAATGAATTATTGGTTAATCAAATCCGAGCCATTCAAATACAGTTGGGAGCAGTTTGAAAAAGACGGACTGACTTTCTGGGATGGGGTTCGCAATTATGCAGCCAGAAATAATTTACGGGCCATGAAGAAGGGAGACCTCGCTTTCTGGTACCATAGCAATGAAGGCATGGAGATCGTGGGCATTGCCAAAGTGGTGAAAGAAGCTTACCAGGACCCTACCACCGAAGACCCCGCCTGGCTGGTAGTGGATTTTAAGCCTTTTAAGAAGCTGAAGAAGCCGGTAACACTGGCACAGATCAAAGCTGATAAACGCCTGGCCAATATGGACCTGGTACGATTGGGCCGGTTGTCAGTAGGTGCCGTGCGGGAAGAAGAATGGAAGATCATTATGGAGATGGCCCACTAACTGTCGGGACGCTAAAGCGGCCTGACTGTTAGTGGTATTTCAAATATTTCTCAGCTTTCAACTTTGCATTATGCAAAAAAAGAAACTGGTAGTCCTCACCGGCGCAGGTATCAGTGCAGAAAGCGGCTTGCGCACCTTCCGCGACAGCGATGGTTTGTGGGAAGGATATGATGTATACGAAGTAGCTTCTCCCCGGGGCTGGGCCAACAATCCG
>SCVK01000332.1 GCA_004297075.1 Chitinophagaceae bacterium | reverse complement strand
TAAACGGTCCTGGATTTCTTTCAGGATATCTTTGGAATGCTGGTCGGTAAGCAGATCGCTGACCAGGCCAATATGGGAGTTCAGTTCATCTACGGTTCCGTAGGTTTCAATGCGCAGGTGGCTCTTGGGAACTTTGGTTCCGCCGATCAGTGATGTTTTACCCAGATCACCCGTTTTAGTATATATTTTTAATGCCATGTGTTATTGTCGTGGGAATGATACAGGTAAGCAACAAAGCCGGCAAAGAAAAGTTCGGTTTGCTGGTAACCGATCGAACGCTTAGTGATGTATGGTTGAAGCTTCGCGCATGGTATCGCTCTCTACCAAACCATCGCGCAAACGAACTACACGGTGTGCGTAATGGGCAATGTCTTCTTCGTGGGTAACCAGTACCACCGTATTACCGGCCGACTGCAGTTTTCCGAAGATCTCCATTACTTCCACAGAAGTACGGGAGTCGAGGTTACCGGTGGGCTCATCGGCCAGTAAGATGGAAGGGTTATTTACCAGTGCACGGGCAATGGCTACCCGCTGGATCTGTCCACCGCTCAGCTCATTCGATTTGTGGTGACTTCTATCTTCCAACCCTACTTTTTTCAAAGATTCCAGGGCGCGTTCGTGCCTTTCTTTTTTGCTCACACCGGCATAGATCAGTGGCAGTGCCACATTTTCTGCGGCTGTTAAACGGGGCAGCAGATTAAACTGCTGGAATACGAAACCGATCTCGGTATTACGTACTTCGGCCAGGTCGTCATCGGCCATTTTACTTACGTCTTTGCCGTTCAGGATATACCTGCCACCGGTGGGAGAATCGAGGCAACCGAGAATATTCATCAAGGTACTTTTACCACTACCCGAGGGGCCCATCAGTGCTACATATTCGTTTTTAAAAATATCCAGCGTAATGCCCTTTAAAACAGGGATGGCCTGGTTACCCATGAAATAACTTTTCTGGATATCTTCCAATTTGATGATAGCGTCACTCATGGTTGTGTTTTGATAAAAGGGTTAGGTGAATTTATTTCCTGATTACTTTGGGAACCTTAAAAAATGCGGTGTCGGCCACCGGCGAATTCAGCAATGCTTCTTCGCGACTGATAGAGCCGCGAACCTCGTCTTCGCGAAGCACATTGGCTGCATCGCTGATATGCAGCAAAGGAGCCACACCAGTGGTATCTACTGCCTGTAATTTCTCTACAAATGCCACCATCTTCTCCAGATCGGCACGAATGCCTTCTTTTTCCGTTTCAGAGAAACGCAGCCTTGCCAGGTGGGCCAGGTTATCAACCATTGCGGCATCGATCTTCATATAGACAAAAATAACAGAATCAACGGCAAAAAGCGGTTGTAATTTTTAAAAGGTTATTAGGCTTAAAGGGCGGTAAATCAATCGCATCAGCCGGGTCCAAAGCCCTCAAACTGAGGAAAATAAGGATTTAACAGATCCTTTGCGATAGTTTAACTATCAATTTCGCAATCCACATGTCTTAATAAATAATGTTGTACCTGGAAATGTTTCTTTCTGAAAAAGGTCTAAATTAACATCTAAATCCCCCACTATGTTAGT
>SCVK01000331.1 GCA_004297075.1 Chitinophagaceae bacterium | reverse complement strand
CGCCTACAAAAGAATCCAGGGCAGCGTTAGCCTGTGTTTTGGTTACGCCTGCATCTTCAGCGATCTGAGCAATTAATTCAGCTTTGTTCATAGATGTGTTTTTAATGTTTAATAACAGCAACAAATTTATTCGCTTTTGCTAATCAACAAAAAATTTTATTATTTTTTTTATCATGGTTGTTTTCTTCAAAACCCCTATGTATAAAGGATTTCAGCTGAATCGGGTTTGATATATAATAGATTGCGTATTTAAGCTTCTTCTCTGAAACCCTTGTACAGCAGTACTTTCAGGGCAAATCGGCTGAAATTCAATACCCAAGCGGGTTTTAGCGGAATATAACAAAGATTTGTGATTGCCAAAATGAATTCGCTAAACTATCCACACTCAATTCACAAGTTCCATTAACGAACGAAAACCGATGAACTGATCGCCCCAGTTATCCAATGCATCTTTCCGCAAAGCGGTTGCATGTTCGGCTATATAACGTTCATACGCTTCTTTGCTGGGGGCATAATACTGCGTGGTATAGGTAGGTCCTTCGGCATCATCTGTTTCCAGTAAACGTGCAAAACGATATTCTGTAAAACACCCTTTTTCCATGATGGCAGGAATATGTTTCTCCCGCATCCATAATACCCAGGCTTCGTGTATGGACCAGCTGACTTTGGTAGTTACGTTGTAAATAAACATCTTCTGTAATTAATAATTAGCCATTAAAAATTAACAATTGACAAAGAAACGGTTGATCTGTAGTGGTAATTTTTAATTGTTAATTTTTCATTTTTAATTAAATACTGATTTCTGCGTAAATGGGGCAGTGATCGCTGTGTTTTACATCGGGGTAGATCCTGGCCTCTTTCAGTTGTGGTTGCAGGGATTTGGTTACACAGATATAATCAATCCGCCATCCCTTATTCTGCAAACGCACCGAAGGGAAACGCTGGCTCCACCAGGAATAGGCGCCTGTAACACCTGGGTTCAACTCGCGGAAACTGTCTACCCAGTCGTGCTGCAGAAATTTATCCATCCAGGCCCTTTCCTCCGGTAAAAATCCAGAGGATTTTTTATTCCCTTTCGGATCATGAATATCTATTTCTGTGTGGGCAATATTATAATCGCCCACTACGATCAGTTTTTTACGTGTTTTGCGCAGGTCCTGCAGGTAATCAAAAAACTCATCCAACCAATGGTATTTGTAGGTCTGCCTTTCATCGCCGCTGGTACCCGATGGATAATACGCGTTGATCAATGTGATATCACCAAAATCGGCACGGATAACCCTGCCTTCAAAATCGCTTTGTTCTTTGGCATGCCCGTATTCAATATTGTCAGGTTTGATCTTTGTAAAGATGGCTACACCACTGTATCCTTTTTTTTGTGCAGAGAACCAGTACGACTGGTAACCCAGTGCTTCCAGTTCTTTCAGGTCCACATCTTCTTTACTGGCTTTGGTTTCCTGCAGGCAGATAATATCAGCAGGGTTTGTCTGCAGCCATTCGGTGAAACCTTTTTTAATGGCGGCGCGGAGGCCGTTTACATTATAGGAAATGATACGCATGTATAGAGTTTGTGTTATTCCAGAAAACGATTAAAACCGATCAGGAATAACTGGTTCAGTTTTTCGGGTGATAAAGATGCATCAAAAAGCACAAATTTTTCCGGGTTAAATTTTCCCTGTGCGATACAGACCAGTTGATCGGCGATGAAGAACTCGCGCAGGCTGTTATCGAAACCACTGCATTTGATCCGGAAGGGTGTGCCCGCCAAAGAACCGCTGATTACGTAGCGATACACTACCGCCCATTCTGCCATGCGGCTGCCCAAAGCCGGCAAAGTAGAAAAGCCAGTACTATCGTACCCATTGGTAATGGTATTGGGATAAATTTTATTGGCATTTTCTGTAACCTCTTTCAGAATAGAAAACTGCGCTACTGTATCTTTTTCCTGTAACAGGTAATGAAAATTGCCAGGGAGAAAACGGGTGAAGAGCAGGTTCCGGTCCTCGGGAATATCAGTTGGATCTACCTGCGTGCAGAGTTTGATCAGGTAATTCTTATCTCTTAACACATCTCTTCCTTCCTGGCGGAGAAATACATAATCAGACTTTGAAAAGTTTTGAGTGGCTTTGATAGCTGCGGTAATCTGGTCAGGGTATTTTTGTGCTTTTTTCCCTCTCAGCAGGATCTCTTCATACAAGGGTTCACCCATACGGATCATTTCTGTCTGCTTTCCCAACAGGTAAGAACTGATGTTTTTTTGGGTGCTGACAAAAGTTCTTGATCGGTTAAGGGTTTTGGGAAGGAGATAGTTATCGGCCAGATACGCCGGTTGCAGTTTTACTTCAATAGCAGCAAGATTGTTGGCTGTATCCAGAAGCAACGAAATACTTTTTTTGAATAGTTCGGTAAAAGTTTTTGAGGTTACCGTGAGGTCCGAGAACCGGATACCCAGGTTATACAGGTTGCCCATGCCCGGTGTTTCGGCCGCACTGATCAATACGTTCAGCATTTCTGTTCGTATTAGTTTCTGGTCTGAGCTATATATATATGCTTTCAGTATGAAAACTGTTTTTACCCTTTTTTGTGTAAGGCTGTCAATCTCATTTTCTTTGTCATACCTGAAAAAAAAGAAAGGTTCGGCTTCAATGAAATCAAGATACAGATGAAGCAGATGGGGGTCCGGATCAGCAAAAACAGGTTTGATTGCCGGCACAACAAAATTAAAATCAAGCAGTTCAATGGGCAGGTCGCCGGTGTTGGTGAGCTGCCCATTCATTTTTTGCCCGAGTAACTGGTTCAGTTCGGTGGCAATGGTTTGCTTGATTTCAGGGCTTTGCAGGTAGCGTAGTATTGGACCGTTCAGGTTGTAGAGACGAAGATTTTCAAGAACGATCTTCTGCTGGGCGGATGCCGTTTGTGCGGCAAGCAGGAAAAGCAGGCAGGTGATTATTGTTCGCATAAGTATAAAGCAGTTAGACAGCGTTATCTTTACTATAGCAAAATGTATGCTAATTTGAATTATTGATGAATATAAGCATAGATCATGGATAAATCTGAACGGATCATACCGGCCAAAGAATCTGTATACCTGGATGGGCCCAAACCGCGGATCAATGAATTTTTCTTTGCCTGGAATGTGTTCCGGCAAATGATTTATGGCTTCCGTAACCTGCATTTTCTGGGGCCCTGTATTACCGTATTTGGGTCGGCCCGGTTTAAGGAGGGACATACCTATTATGAAGCGGCCCGCGAATTTGGCAAGCGGATTGCTGCCATGGGGTTTACTACCATGACGGGTGGTGGCCCCGGTATTATGGAAGCCGCCAACCGGGGTGCTTTTGAGAATGGGGGCCAGTCCGTAGGCTGCAATATCAAACTTCCGTTTGAGCAGCATCCCAATCCTTATATGCAGAAATGGATCACTTTCGATTATTTCTTTATCCGGAAAGTGTTGCTGGTAAAGTATTCGTATGCATTTGTGATTCTGCCCGGCGGGTATGGTACCATGGATGAGATGTTTGAAACCATTACCCTGATCCAGACCCGCGTAATCACGGATTTTCCGATCGTGTTATATGGCAAAGAGTATTTTATGCCGTTGATGGAAGCTATTGATACAATGGTAGAAAAGGGAACCATCTCGGCCAAGGATAAAGATTTGATCCTGTTAACAGATGATATTGATGAAGCCATGCAGTATATCGGAGCCTATATCGCCAAAAACTTCAAGGTAAAACCCAGGAAAAGATTATGGTGGTTACTGGAAAGCCGGTAAGGTTTATTCTGTAATTCGTTTTCCTGTATCTATGGTTACACCCAGGCTCAGGATCAGCTCATAGGTACCAAAAGCCTGTTTGGCTGTACCCTGGTACACTTTCAGATTTGAATAACGGGCATAGTCCAGTTTGTTGGCAAACTCCAGGTAAACCCGTTTGTGAAAAGTTGCACGCACAGCGGCTTCTACTCCCATATTCCACCCGCCGATCTGAAAACCGGGATCGTTGGCTTTGCCGAAAAGACTGTTCTGCACATGCGGAATCAAAGGACCAATTCCCGCTTTGCCTAATGCATCAATTTTAAAATTACCGCTTTTACTTTGCTGCCAGTTCCATCTTTTGACAATATTGAACAGTAAAAAATTGGCGCCATTGTTCAGGTAATAATAAAATCCATTGCCTTCGGAAAAATTGATGGAAGAGTCTACCTGCCGGCCATTAAGTGTACCTGCTATCCTCATTGTTTGTCCATCCTGTATCAGGTGTTTGGTATGATCGAAGTTGATCTCGAAT
>SCVK01000547.1 GCA_004297075.1 Chitinophagaceae bacterium | reverse complement strand
CGTGATCCACGGCATCGGCGACCATTTTTCCTCAGGCCTCGACCTCTCCGAATTGACCGAGCATGACGCGACCGGCGGCCTGCTCCATTCGCAGATGTGGCACCGGGTGTTCGACCGCATCCAGTACAGCCGCGTTCCCGTGATCGCGGCGCTGCGAGGTGCCGTGATCGGCGGCGGGCTGGAGCTGGCCTGCGCCGCGCATATCCGCGTCGCCGAGCCCTCGACCTATTTCGCGCTGCCGGAGGGGCAGCGCGGTATCTTCGTCGGCGGCGGCGGCTCGGTGCGGCTGCCGCGGCTGATCGGCGTCGCCCGGATGATGGACATGATGCTGACCGGGCGCGTCTACAGCGCGACCGAAGGCGCATCCTATGGCTTCGCGCAATATCTGACCGAGGCCGGCAACGGGCTCGGCAAGGCGCTGGAGCTCGCGGCCAAGGTGGCGTCCAACGCACCGCTGACGAACTTCGCCGTGCTCCAGGCGCTGCCGATGATCGCGGAGGCAAATCCGCAAGCCGGTCTCCTGATGGAGTCGCTGATGGCCACCGTCGCGCAGAGCGACAAGGAGGCCAAGCGTCGGATCCGCGAATTCCTCGAACACAAGACCGCAAAGGTAAAGCCGAAGTCATGAGCGCGCAGCCGTCCTCTTCCAGCATGGAGCGCGGCGCGAGCACTTTCCCGCTGCGGCCGATCTCGTTCGGCGATCCCGCCGTCGACGTCGAGCGCCGCGATGACGGCACGATCTATCTCAGGCCGAAGCAGCCGCTCGGCGACTATCCCGTCCGCATCACCGACCGCCTGCACCACTGGGCGAGCACGACGCCGGACCGCGTCTTCATGGCCGAGCGCGAGGGCGGCCGCTTCTGGCGCAAGATCAGCTATGCCGAGCTGCTCACCGCAAGCCGGCACATCGCCTCGAGCCTGATCGCGCGCGGCCTGTCGGCGGAGCGGCCGGTCGTCATCCTCTCCGGCAATTCGATCGACCACGCCCTGCTCGCCTTCGGCGCGTTCTATGCCGGCGTGCCGTTCTGCCCGGTGTCGCCGGCCTATTCGCTGGTGTCGAAGGACTACGGCAAGCTGTCCTATCTGATGAAGCTGCTGACGCCCGGCCTTGTCTTCGCCGAGGACGCCGACAAGTTTGCCGATGCGCTCGCCGCCAACGTCTCGCTCGGCACCGAGATCGCCGCGTCCTATGGCCACGTGCCGGGCCGCGACGTCACCCTGCTCGCCGACCTGATGGCGACGCCGATCCGCAGCGATCTCGACGATGTCCATGGCAGGATCGGCCCC
>SCVK01000424.1 GCA_004297075.1 Chitinophagaceae bacterium | reverse complement strand
CACTCCTTTTCCTGCGGCCAGTCCATCGGCTTTTAACACCACCGGTAAACTATGCTGCGCGATATATTTTTTTCCTTCTTCAAAATTGTCAGCTGTAAACTCTGCATAACCCGCCGTTGGGATCTGGTGCCGCTGCATGAATTTTTTGCTGAATGCTTTACTACCCTCCAGTTGTGCGGCTTCGGCCGATGGACCCACTACAATGATGTGCTGCAACTGCGGATCGCTCTGAAAAAAATCGTAGATGCCCTTTACCAGTGGTTCTTCCGGCCCCACCACCAGCATATTGATCTTTTGATCGATGCAGGTTTGTTTAATAGCGGGGAAATCGGTTACCGAAAGGTCAAGATTGGTGCCGTACAGCGCTGTACCGGCATTGCCCGGGGCAATAAAGAGTTTGTCACAGTGATGGCTTTTCGCCATTTTCCAGGCCAATGCATTTTCACGACCGCCGGAGCCAAGTAGTAAGATGTTCATGAGGGTTCAATTGCCAAGCGAAAGTAGGCTGTATGCGGGATTTTTTGGGGGATAAGGGAAAATTATTGTGAAGGGGCAATGGTGAGTGGTGAGTTGTCAATGGTCAATGGTCAATGGTCAATGGTCAATGGTCAATGGTCAATGGTCAATGGTCAATGGTCAATCACTGGTGTTGGGTAAGATACACCTGTTTTACTTGAAATTCTTAGCAGGCTTGATTTCAGATTTCAATGGGTATTAATAGTGCAGAGGCCCAGAGACAACGAGTTCACAGCGAACAGCAGCTGTTTTCACGGAAAAACAATGAATGGGTAGTGGTGAGTAGTGAGTATCTATTGCCCATTCACCATTGCCCATTCACAACTACCAATTCACTACTCACTTTCCTCCACCCCTATATAACTTTTCTCCGGTAACCGTTTTGCGATCAGGAGAAACAGAACAAATGATACAGCCAGTATGCCGATGAACATCCAGTAATATTTGGCGCCTGTAAATTGACTGAAGAAGCCTTTGTTTACGATGTTTCCATTGATCAGGCCCACCAGCAGGTTGCCGGCCGAAATACCGAGCAGGTACAAAGCACTCATGGTACTTTTCATCGATTTGGGCGAATGGGTATACGCATATTCCAGGCAGGTTACAGAAACCATTATTTCAGAAGCCGCCAGCAGTATATAGGCCAGTATCTGCCACCATACCGAAGGTTTTCCGCCGGCATCTATCTGTTCCTGCAACAGTGCAATGATTATAAATGCCAGTCCGATCACCGCCAATCCGCCACCAATCTTGCGCAATGGGGTTACTTTGATCCCTCTTTTCTCCAGAAAAGGGTAAATAAAAGAAGTAAAAACCGGGATCAGCAATACCAGAAACAAGGGATTGACAAAGTTGATCTGCTCGGGTAAAATAGTAAAGCCACCAATCAGGGTCAGATCCAGGCGGGTGGCCTGTAATACCCATTCAGAAAGGTTTTGGTCCCACAAGGCCCAGAATATGGGCGTGAAAGCAAACACGGCCAGCACCCGGTACACAGCCTGTATGCCGTCAATCGATTTGGCAGAATATTTTTCACCAACCGCTTCCCAAACTTTTTGTCCGGGTTTACGGCTGAACAGTTTGATCAGGGCATAGACGGAAATAGTAAAGAAATTCTCTTTTTTAATACCTGCGGGAGGTGCTTTCACATATTTTTTTCGTCCGAGCCAGAAAATCAGTGTGGCCAGTGCCATCAGTATACCGGGTACACCAAAAGCGATCTCCGGTCCGTAATATTTTTTTAACAGCGGGATGAACAAAGGGGCCAGTGTACCGCCGAGGTTAATACTCATATAAAACCAGCCATATACTTTGGAGAGCAGGTGTTCGTTGGATTTATCAAACTGGTCGCCCACATTGGCCGATACACAGGATTTGATACCACCTGCGCAACAGGCAATAATTACCAGGCCTGTGCTGAAAAGGGTATAACTATTGTCGGAAACAGAGAGTATAAAATGGCCCAGTGTATACAGAACAGACACGAACAGGATCACACGGTATTTCCCAAAGAACCAGTCGGCCATGATGGCCCCCACAATTGGCATGAAATAAGCCAGTGTAACAAAGAGGTGCGACATTTCATTGGCCTTTGCATCGGCCTCGGCCGTAAGCGCAGGATTGAGGGTGGGATTGAAAAACGCCACCGCCATATAAGTGACCATAATGGAGCGCAAACCATAAAAACTGAACCTTTCTGCTATTTCACTACCAATGATATAAGGAACCGATTTCGGCATCCCGGTTTTCCTGATATCGCTTTGTATTTCACTCATAAGTTGTATTTTGGTTTTTTAAAGATATTGGAAACCGGTTAAATTGGTTAAAGGG
>SCVK01000330.1 GCA_004297075.1 Chitinophagaceae bacterium | reverse complement strand
GTTCTGTCGTGTGTAAGTCCTTTTTTAGATACCATTACCGGTGCAAGAAAAATGGTGGCACCCTGCCTGTGCGCCCGCAGGGGTACCTGGGGGTCTGAAATATCTGCACAGATGGCCATGCTGATCTTTTCTCCCTGCAGGGTAAACTGGTAGTCGTTGGTACCGGGCACAAAAAATGTATCTTCTCCCGTGTACAGGTTCTGTTTGGCGTAAGGGTACAGCGTACCATTGGGCCATACCTGCACAGCGCCGATCTGGATGCCGTTTGCTGTTTTAAGCGGCATACCAACGCTGATCACCAATTGGTTTTTGCGGGCACTGTGTTTTAATGTTTCCCATACAGGATCGGTCAGCTCTACTGCCAGTGCCTGGGCCAGTTCGGGCTCATAACCGGTTAAAGAAAGTTCCGGAAACACCACCAGGTCCGCTTTTTCATTCGCAGCCAGTTGGCAGCAATAAAGATGTTTTGCCAGGTTATGCGGCAGGTTCCCTTTTTCTACCACGATCTGCGCTATCGCTACTTTCATGAATCTAAAGTACAAAAAACGAAAACCCGGCTATTACCGCTTATGTATCTGAGAGAGGAGCTTGTATGTGAGGTGGCAGATTTTTTGTTCTATGTTCTTTGTTGTTTTACTTCCTTCGACATTCCCTGTTCGATATTCGATATTCGATATTCAACGTCTTTATTCCTGAGTCATTCTCAGATCCTGATACTAAGCGTAGCCGTCATATTTCTGCCTTCTGATGGCCATATACCCGGGCCCGGGTAAAACATAGGGCGTTTGGTAAAATAAGAAAGGTTGGTGAGGTTATTGATCGTCATCTTCAGACCCAGTGATCCGGAAAAACGGAATCCAGCACTCAGATCCCAGATAGCATAAGCGGGCACCAACCCTACGGCGCCTGTGGCTACAGGCGGTTCCGTGGTATTCAGCGCATCGGCATACGTAGCGGCCGTATAACTGTACAGCAGCGCTATACTGAATTTACGATAGTGAAGGGTGGCCCCATTTCTGCTGGTGAGTGCCGGTGCACTTTCTACTTTGTTTCCTGCTATGTTAACATTGGCATTTCCCTGTTTTACCATGGCTTCCGTATAACGGGCATCTAACCAGGAAGTGGATGTAAAGACCGTCAGGTTTGTTCTTCTACCAAGTAACCAGTTACCCTGGATAAAGATCTCGGCTCCTTTACTGGTAGAGTTACCAATATTGGTGCGGTACAGGTACAGTGTTCCGGTATTATCGGTTTGTGCAAGTGTGCCAAAACGGTTTTTATCGCGCAGCAGAAACGCGGTAATGTCCCATTTCAGGAAACGCCAGTTACCCCTTACACCCATTTCTGCATTATAACCGGATGCATCGCGGATATTGGGATCTACTTTATCATACAAAGATGCCGGTACCAGGTCTTTAAAAATCATGGGTCGGTATGCCTGCGACAAACCACCATAGAACTGCAGGTTTTCTGAAGGTTTGTATGCTGCCGTAACTGCATACAGCGGAAATTGATGGTGGATGGATACAGGTATCTGATGATCGGGGTAATAGTTAATGATACCGCTGAGATCAGTGTGCCCGCTTTCTATACGTGCCCCCATGGTTACAGCCAGCTCGCTGGTAAGCTGCCATTTGTTTTCTGCAAACAGGGCTATATTTTTTGTTTTAAAATGAAGATCCCTGCCCCATCCGGGTGTAACCAGTTTCAGATCAAAATCATTGCCGGTACTGCCAACCCCCAACTGTGTTCTGTGCAGGTCGTTATGCATGTACTGCACCCCTGCTACCAATATACTGGTCTGTTTACCTGTGCGGTATTGGTGCATCAACCTCAGCTCTGTGGTATAACTGTTAAAGCGGTCTATATCAACCTGCCGGTTATTGTACTGTAACGTAGAAAGATTAAGCGTATCCTGTATATTCGTGGGTTTATCAAACAACACACTGTTGCGTTTGCCTAAGACCGCCGACAGGCTCCATTTCAGTTGTGTTTGCCGGTTCAGTTGCCAGTCTGCGGTAAGGGAGGGCACATGTATGTTAGGATTAAAATAATTCCGGGTTCTGGTGGCCTGGCGGGGGTCTGTTTGAAATTGTTTGTCTGTTAGTGCACCCGACATATGGTATACATATCCCGATCTTGACCATTCTGCACGAAGGCTGAAACGAGGCGAGGCCTGGTAGCTTAGTACCATTGATTCTGCACCCGCATCGGTATGCTCGTTTGTACGGTAGCCATTTCTTGTTTTCCTGTTTATGTACCCGTAGTAAGAAAATTTACCTGCCCGTCCGCCTGCAGCCACATATTGGTTTAACAGGCCATAGGATCCCACGGTGGTAATGGTTTCTACGCCGATGGTTCTGGCAGAGTCGCCTGTTTTGCTGATATAGTTCAGCATTCCGCCAAACTGCGCCCCGTATTGCAGAGAGCCCGTTCCTCTAACCAATTCAATTCTTTCTATACTTTCCAGTGGCATATTAAAATGACTGGCCGGGTATCCATACATATCTGAATTAGTAATGATCCCGTCTTTCCTGATATTGAATTCCCATCCGCGGTGTGGATCTAACCCTCGCAGCGCTATATTGATCTGGTTGCCCGCTCCATCCATATCATACACAAATACGCCCGGTATTTTGGCAAATACCTGCCGTCCTACTTTATTGGTCATATCCGCATCTGTATGCAGCAGGTTCAGTTTTTCTGTTTTTTTGCCCGTATAGAGATAGGTGCCCTGTACATCCGGCAGGTACGCTTTCTGTGCCGAAGAAACATAGGCATTTACCACCACACTATCGAGCAATGCAACCGGGATGGAATCTTTGGCATTTTTTACCTGTGCAAAAACGGCAGGGAAACAAGCCCATTGCAGCCCGATAAACCATATATATTTTTTCATAGCCGTTGAATTAAAATAAGTTCCCCGGTAAACACCGGGGAACGTTTCAATAAACTGCCATTTATTGATCCTTTAACGAGATAATTGTTTTTATTCTGCGCCATCTGCTTTGGCTTTGGCAATCGCATAAGCGCCTACTTTCTGTCCGGTCAGTAATCCAATTTCACAATCGCTCCTGTAATGGATACCCCCATACATTCTTGATACAGAAGCTTCACTCGCCATTTCATTATACTGGTTCAATTTTTCAGGCAAGAGATGACCAAGTATGGTTGCTGCGGCCCCGCTAAACGTGGAATGCCCGGAAATATAGGCCGGAAAATTAGGGATGCCCGTCAGCGTTTTGATGGCCGGATTCAGTTGGGTAGGTCTGGCATTGTAGTAATAGTACTTGGTATCCCAGCATACAATGGCCGCGTCCATCATCGCCATATTCAACAGAGCCAGGTTCCTGGCCCATCTTACTTCACTCAGATTTTTTGCGATAAAGTCTTCCGCAGCAATGGCGTTCCAATGTCCGGGTGGTGTATAAGTACCTACCCCATCCGCCCAAACATGCACAATACGGATACGCTCGCGTGTAGGATTATCAATCAGATCCTTGATCTCTGCAGTTTCTTTTTTCATCTGATCACCTGTTGTGGCGGGTGGCGGTCCGGGACGTAATGCTACCGTCGTATTTGCATCAAACAGGAAGGGTGTAACTTTTCCAAACAGGGGTAACATGGGAGGCCTTTTAGGGGCATCCAGACTGATCCAGGGTACTTCGCCACGGGCAGTAGTAGTCGTTTCCAATGCGGCCCAATCGGTTGGTGTTCCAATAGCGGCACCCGCTTTATCGGTTCTGGCACGGGCCGTAAATTTCTGCGCCACCAGTCTGCCCAATGCCTCGCCCGCTTCAATATCGCTGCGGGTAGCTGTACCGGCGGCAATGGCAGCCAGTTCATGCTCTTCCAGTTTCTGCTGAATGGCAGCGATCTCGCCGGGAAATAACAGCTTCATCATTTCTGCGGTTACCCCCGCCAGCACGGCAGCTTCTGAGGGATAGGAAGGCAGGTCTGTCTGAGACCATTTTGCGGTTACCGCCGCATCTGTTTTATAGGGTGCAGCGCGGTTATATAGTTTCTTGTAATACCAGGCAGCCACGAGTGCATCATATTGTGCCGCACTGATATAGGCATATGCCCTTGCTGCATACGGCGGGTTGGCAAAAGGAAACAATGGATAAGCGAAAGGATTGGCCGCACTGGGGGCAGGATAGGTACCATCCGCATTCTGGTAAGGCGGCAGGTTGTATTTGGCCACCAGTTCGCGCATGATCTCGTTCCAGCGAAGTACGCCGCCGGCACCCCAGTACGCTATTTTCTTTTGCTGTTCTGCAGAGAGGTTTTTCTGCAATGCTTTGATCTCGTTCAACTCGGCCACATAAGCCGGCGTAGTGGTAGCTGCGGGTGCTGCTACTGCAAATTCAGTTGGTGCCGTTAACAAAATGGGCTTCCAGTTTCCGGCATTGATATCTGTTTGTGCCGGTGCCAGGGCTGCAATCTCATCTGTGCGGCCTGTAGCCATTTTTTTGCAGGAAACCTGCAGGCTAACCAGGAGTATGGCACTGAAAAGTATCGTTAATAAGGTTATCTTTTTCATATCAGTTTTGTTTTGAGGGTGAAGTGGTTTCCTTGGTTTTCTTTACTTTCTTCGAAAAATCAAGAATGTAAAAAATACCCCCGTTAATACTGCTGGCCTGGCCCATATTACGGCCAGCCAGTGTGATACTTCCTCCCCCGATCAATGAAAGACCTTGCACTTTTTTCACTTCATATTTGATATTGACCCCGGCTGTAGTAGCATTCATTTTATTGCTGGGAAAAGGCATGTTGTTGCGCGTGATATCAAAACCACCCAGTGTGTTAGCCTGGTTCAGAATCAGCTCTGCTATAAGCTTACTGCTTCGCCAGCCGGTTCGTAACTGGTAATTACTCATATCAGGCATCGATACTTTATTGGTATTATGCAGTTCGGTTGTATAATAAGAAGTCCTGTCAATGGTGATATTGCTCCTTACTACATACGTTCCCGATACCGTAGCAAAGAAATTACCGACCTGGTAATCCAGCATAGCGCGTAACGAGAGGTTGGTGCTGTGCAGACCAATAGACAAGGGCAGGAAATCAGGCGTATAATTACTGGTGGGTAATGAAATGCCACCCAATCCGTACACCGAGATCGTTCCCTTACCCCATTTGGTTTCTACGGGCATCCATTTGGCCCATAAAGAAAGATCCTGCAGCCCTTTTAACCCGTGCAGGGTTCCGGCAGAAGCTTTGGTTTGTACATACGGAAGGCCGAATAACAGATTAAGTTTATCCGATACACCATAGTTACCCATTACCGCATACATATTGGCAGATACCGTTCCCAGGTTTTCATTGTTTCTTTTCAGTGTTCCTTCCCAGTAATTGGTCCATTGACTGTGGCTGTACATCAATCCGGTACAGAAATTATTTTTTGACATCATGATGGCATCCATATCTGTTTGGGCAGACAGCTGCGAACAGAACAGTACGATACCTATGAAGAGCAGGCTGACAGATTGATAACAGCCCCTTATTGATCTTAGCATAAGAGAGGATTTAAATGGTATGGCACAACAGGGCATGGCTATACCATACACCTATTGTACAAATTGTTTTATGGGTTACTTAGAACCGTAGTGAGAGACCCAGGTTAAGTGCATAATCTGCAAAAGCAGCATCGCCCTTGGTATACTTTCCGGTATTGGCTGTGGTGATCTTATCAGCCATGCTCTGTGTTCGGTTGCGTGTAACAGCAATCGGCACAAAAGCGTATACATTGAATTTTTTGAAAGCATACGTAACACCGGGCTCTACCGAAATGATATACCCGGGCCGCCTGAAACCCAGGCTACCACCGATCAGATCGTGCACAGGAATACACTCGTTGCGTAAACCCAGTGAAAAAGTATACCGGTTCACAACCATGTTGGCACCACCACGCAGCATATACTGGTCGGGCACACTCATTACATCACTCCCATTGGCAATAGCGGTGGCCGATGGCGTTCCGCCCCGGGCTGTAGAAACACCGTTCTGCTCTCTCGGATTCATTAGATAATAGAAATTACCATATAAACTGATGGCATGGGTAAGACTGTAATAAGCATTGATCTCAGTGGTGATGCCTGTTCCGCCATCACCCAGCTGTATCGACTGGTCTACCGGTCCTATCTGTGTTACCCCTGCCACTGCCGTATAAAAACGATCGGTGTAGCGGTATTCGCCGGTAGGTAATTTTAAACCCAGTCCGAGCTGTACATTACCCTTTGCATGTTTCATTGGGTTCAGCAGCCAGTAAGAAGCGGATACGCGGATATCGCCCAAACCGAAAGAAGCCGTGGTATGTCTTTCTTTGCCTCCATGTTCGTATAAAGAGGAACGGGTGTTGGAAATAATGGGCACATCGGCCGAAACAGACCAGCGGTTATTCAGGATACGGGTAACTGCTACATCCATGGTATACGCATGATTGATTACCTGGGTACCGGCTTCCACCCTATGTTTCTGTTCTACATCACCCACAAAATGTTTGTAGGAATTGAAATAGCGGTTATTGATATTGAGTAACCATTTTTTCTGGGAAGAATCGGCCCCGTTGCCGTGATCCATGGTACCTAAACCACCCACACTTCTGATGGCAACACAACCCTGGGCATTGGCCCGCGACGAAAGTGCAAGCAATAGTATAATTACAATGAAATTTGATTTCATACAGTCTTTTTAAGCAATGAGTAATGGTTGTGAAAAAGAATTACTTCTTTTTCATCTTCAAACGGCTGGCCACCAGCTGGCCAACTTTGGCTCCTATATCGGTACTGATGATACAGGAATTGTGAAAATGCAAACCACCATAAAAGCGCGCCCAGTTATTCTCAAGGGCAGCATCACGGAACGATGTAAAGGACCGGTTTTTGATACCGAATTCCAGTTCCGTAGAGTCTGTATAGGCAAAATTGTCGCCAAAAACACTGGTTAGTGCTTCAGCGGCAGCAGAAGAAATGGTTGAGTGCCCGCAGGTATATTCCGGGAACGCGGGGGTTTGCAGGTAAGGGCGCCAGTTGGGATCAAAATATTTATTGATCACCGTTTCGGGCCTTAC
>SCVK01000546.1 GCA_004297075.1 Chitinophagaceae bacterium | reverse complement strand
TCCACTGTCCACGGCGGACCAGGATCAGGCCACATTGGGCGTCGAATCAGGTCTGGAACTTCGCCCGGGGAAGTCTTACGGTTGATTCATGGCACTGTCGAAGACAGAACGCGAAGAGTATCTGGCCGAATCGCATATCGCCGCGCTGTCGGTAGCGGCCGGGGCGGACCGTGGCCCGCTGACGGTACCGATCTGGTACGACTACACGCCCGGCGGTGAAGCCTGGGTGTTGACCGGTGCCACGTCGAAGAAGGCCCAATTGATCAGGACTGCAGGGCGATTCACTCTGATGATCGAGCAGTCCAATCCGACGATCCGCTACGTCAGCGTCGAAGGTCCGGTGGCGCGAGAGGAACCGAGCACCCCGGAGCTGCTGCGCGCCATGGCAGCCCGCTACCTGCCCCCGGAGAAGGTCGACGGCTACCTCGAGATGGCCAACCGTGAGCACGAGGAGAACGTGGTGTTCTACCTGCGCCCCGAACACTGGCTGTCTGCCGATCTCGGGGCCATCTGAGAGAACTACGAAGTCGGGGTCAAGGCATTGCCGGGCGGGATAGTCACACAGTTGCTGCGCGTCGGCCCACCGCTGAACCGTTCGGTCAGGAACTGCAGGCTCTGCGCCTCGAATACCGGGAAGGCGTCGCTGTGCGTCAGGCCGTCGTACTGCGCGTACTGCACATCCACGCCCCGGCCGCAGTAGCCGTACGCCAGTCCCTGCACGTCGCCGGTGATCATGACGGTGTCGCCGATCGGATCGGCGTGACCGACGGCCAGAAACATCGGCGTCCGCGGAGTGCCCTGGCTGCCCATGATGTTGTCGTCGATCGCCGCCACCACCTCGGGTACGTCCAGCAGGGAGGTGTACGGGGCCTTCACCATCGAGGCGTCGGTGAGCGTGGGGTAGTCGTCGGCGAACTGGGCAATGCATTCGTGATCGACCTGGTCGATCACCTCGAAGCCGTAGTCGGAGATGAAACTGTTCAGGTCGAGGCCGTACGCACGCTCGTAGGCGACGATCAGTGCCGGGATGACACCCGCCCACTCTCTGTTACCGCTGACGTACGGAAGGTTGTGAGCCAGGTCGACCGGTAGCCCGCCGGCCGCCGCACCGACCAGATTCAGCTCGGGCGCGTATTCGGGGGCAACTTCGGCACCCCACTGCGTCGGGACGGATCCACCGGAGTACCCGATCATCCCGACGGGGGTGCTCGACGGAACCTGCAGGAAGGATTGGGCCGCGCGAACGCCGTCCAGAGCTGCGTAGCCCGACTGCCGCCCGATCGTCCACTCGAGCTCCTCGCCCTCGTAATCCGGCACGACGACGGTGTAGCCGGCTGCGAGGTAACCGGCGATGACCGCCTGTTCCGCGCCGG
>SCVK01000329.1 GCA_004297075.1 Chitinophagaceae bacterium | reverse complement strand
TTTTCGTATTGCCAGGGCAATAAGGAGGCAGCCAGTGTAATGTAGGGTTCGGTAATAAAATGCGGTTTCCGTTCCTTATCTATTTTGAGCAGGTGTTGTATCGGACGGATCGATTTCACCAAAGCTTTGGCAGCTTCCCGCGTGGTTAGCTGAAAGCAGATGGTATGCGTAGGAAAACTGCTGAACCCATCCAATTCTACCAGAAATGCATCCTGCGCCGCTACTAATAACTGCAGGCGGTGTATGATGCGTTTCTCTATCATTTCATACTGCTGAAAACGCAGCAGGCTAATCTGTGGTTTACCCACTGCCGCTACCGCACAATCATAGGTTTCTGCAAAATATTTCTTAACACGCATCAATTCTTCCCGCAGGGCTTCCGGTAGTTCTATCACCAGCCTGTATTCTGCAGTGGCATATCCCGATAAGATTTCTGATTGCATATGATTGTAGCGCTGATTAATATGATTAAAAATCTGATTGTTATGATGGTGGTGCATCAGCACCATCATAACAATCAGTGATACACCCCTCTTTGCGCAGCAGAGAGGGGCAGGGGTGAGTCAGGGACGCAGTCCAAATACATTCACCTGCTTACAACTATCAAACGCATGTTCCCTCCTTAACAATACCAGTTCACTTACTTCAAAAGATGCCTGGAATTTTTTTTGCGCATAATCGGCTTCGGCCCGGTGATACACTGTTTCGGGTAAACGCCTGGCAATGGTGAGATGCGGATGGTTACTCAGGTGCATTTCCGGACAACCATATCCCCGCACATACTGGTCCACCACTTTCAGTTCTTTGGCCAGTTGCTGAAAAGGAACATGATTCTGCACCCGCAGGTAAATGGTATGGGGTTTAAAACCGCTAAACCTGTCGAGCGTTACGGTAAAACGGTTCTGGTTGCTGATGATCCGGTGCATCCAGCGGATGATGGTGGATTCCATTTCTTCCTTTGCGAGAAAATTGGCCACGGTAATATGCGGTCTTGTTTTCACCGCCACGGTTTCTTTGTATTGCGTGGTAAACCAGCGTTTTTCTTCCACCAGTTTTTCCTGCACGGCCGCATCAGGATGCGCCACCAGCAGGTATTCATGCAATTGCTGCACCGGTGTACTGAACAACCGGTTGGTTACTGATCCTGTTTCCATAAAGATATTTTTATCCTGATAACTAATTTAGTATAAATTTACTAAATAATTTAGCATAACAAAATTTAATTTATATGGACGGGGAACAATGGTACGGGGCCGCCTACAAAGGCTCTAAAAAATACAACCAGTGGCAGGTGCCCACTGCCAACGCCACCGGCTTTGGTGCCGCTGCCGATGATTATATGGAGCGGGGCATTGACCTGAATGAACAGCTCATCCGCAACAAACCAGCCACTTTTTTCTTCCGCATGAACAGCGATGCCATGACCGAAGCCGGCATCTTCAGCGGCGATGTGCTCATTGTTGACCGCAGCATCAAAGCCGTGAACGGAAAAATTATCGTGGCTATCCTCAACGGCGAGTTGCTGGTGAGGCGTTTGCAGGTGCACATCAAAGGCGTTACACTGCTGGCCGAAAACAAAAAATACGGTAACATACCCGTAGATGAGTTCAGCAATTACGCCGCCTGGGGCGTGGTCATCCATTCCATCAGGACCATCTGAAGCAGGGGCCCGGCTGCAGTGCATGAGGCAACACCCGTTGCGTCGCACACTGCACCGTTCCAGTCGTCCTTCAATAAACAACCAATAACCCGATAAACCAGTAAACCAATAAACAAACTCCCCTTGAAAGCCATCATCGATTGCAACAGCTTCTACTGCTCCTGCGAGCGCCTGTTCCGGCCGGCGCTGCAGAACAAACCTGTAGTGGTATTAAGCAATAACGATGGCTGCATCATCTCGCGCAGCGATGAAGCCAAGGCCCTGGGGGTAGAAATGGCAGGGCCTTATTTCAAAGCCAAACCACTGATCGAAAAACACGGTGTGGCGGCTTTCTCTTCCAATTATAATCTCTACGGCGATCTCAGCTGGCGTGTAATGGAAACCCTGCGTATGTTGTTACCCCCACATGCGGTTGAAGTATATTCAGTAGATGAATGTTTTGTAGACCTCTCGCATATCCGCCGGCAGGACCTCGCCGCTTTTTCGCTGCACCTACGCGAAACAGTAGAACAGTGGACGGGCATCAAAGTATCCATCGGCGTAGCTGCCACCAAAGTATTGAGTAAAGTGGCCAATCGTTTATCCAAGAAAAATAAGGAATCCACCAACTGCGTGCTGGTACTCGATACCCCGCGTAAAACAGAACAGGCTTTACAGCGAACCCCTGTGGAAGACGTATGGGGCGTGGGGCACCAGTATTCGGTAAAACTGCACGCGATGAATATTAACACCGCCTACGATCTCAGCACCAGAGATGTGGCATGGGCCACCAAACACCTGGGTGGCGTAACCGGCGCCCGCCTGGTGCGCGAGCTCAAGGGCATTGAGAGTATACAGATGATGGACGAACTCGTTAACAAAAAAATGATCGCCACCACCCGTATGTTCGGCAGCCCGGTAAGAGAGTTGAAAGATATCAAAGAAGCCATTGCCACTTATACTTCCCGCGCAGCGGAAAAATTGCGCAGGCAACATGGGGCGGCCAATACCATCAGTGTGTTCGTGGTGCCGCGCGAGCAATCGCATAGTACGTATTTCCGCCACGGACCTACCGTAGGCAGTCATATCATTCTGCCCCTGGCCACTTCCTGTACCCATGAACTCATCAAACCCGCGCTGGCACTGGTAGAAAGATTGTACGATGCCACCAAAGTATACAAGAAAGCCGGTGTTATGTTAAGCGGCATTGTGCCAGACAGTTCCATCCAGGGCAGCCTCTTTGCTGAACCAGCGGCAAACAAAAACCGTATGCTGATGAGTATGATCGACAATGTGAACTTCGCTATGCGCGATGATGTGCTCAAGTTTGCCTCTTCGGGCACTACCCGTAACTGGAAAATGCGGCAGGAACTACGCAGTCCACGCTACACCACCCGCTGGGAAGAATTATACGAGATCAGCTGAAGTACCTACTGTTTTACCGGCACCGGAAATTTTTCGAACAACAACTGCATGCCTTTCTGCGCTTCGGCCTGTGAATCGGTGCGCTTATCGGGCACAATGCCCTGTACCACACCTTTCCATACCAATTTTTGCTGTGCCGCATCTACCAGGTGAATGGCAGCGGTACCCTCGCGGTAGCGGCCCACTTCAATCTCCTGGCTTTTCCAGCTGTAATTACGCTGGCCTATATAACGGGGAGCACCATCCGTTCTCCAATCGGTTTGCCTGGTCTGGATCTCTTCTTTTACCCGTACACCAATATTTACCAGCAGGTCGGGATGCTGGCTGCTATGCTGGTAACCTCTTCTTTCCAGCTCGCGACTGATGGCTTCTTTCAGCAGGTTGATACGTTCCGTAAAAAGCGTACTCACCGTATCGCCGCTGGCACGCACCTGGTAAAAATCAAAAGTTTTGTATTTGCTCAGATCTACGTTATCACCCAGCTCTGTATGCAACACTTTTGTACCGGAACAGCCCACCAGAACCGTTACCAGCAATACGAACAGATATTTTTTCATAAGCATCATTTTAATTATCAGAACAAAGTAGCCGGAGGTACAAACGCCGGCTTGATCAGTTGCAGTCCGCAGGCTGCATTCAATTTATCTACCATGTACACCGTCAGCTCAGGCGAAAAAGCCTCATCATGCATATGCATAAAAAAGTACAGCTCTTCCAACCCATTATCGATCCAGTACCCGATCCGGCTGATCCAGTCATCCACCCTTGTATAATCTGTTGGATGCAGGCTGTTACCCACATACCTGATGAACGCTTTCGGTACGGTAAGATGCATATGTGCACAGTCTCTCCGGCCGCTGGTATCGGTAATCACGATACCCATATTGATAGAACGGAGAAATTCGAATAGTTCTGTACGCATTGTTTCATTCCCAAACCAATCGGGGTGTCTCACTTCGAGAAAAAAAGACATATCGGTAGGCAGTGATCGCAGAAAACTGAACAACTCTTCTTTCCGTTTGACAGTAAACGCATCGCTCACCTGCACAAAAACAGGGCCCAGGTGTTTTTCAAAAGCCACAATACCGCGCAGAAACTGTGAAGTGATAAAATCCTTGTTCAGCAAACTACCTCTGTGGGTAACCCCCTGGTACATTTTCGGGCAGAACATAAAATCCCTGTCGCCCGCTTTCTCTGCCCACCTGGCAATGCCTTCGGCCCCATAGATCTTATAATGCGTGGCATTCAGTTCAATACTGTTATAATGTTTTACATAATGTGCCAGAAAATCTTTCTCTTTGGTTTTGGGAGGATAGATTTTCCCCACCCATTCGGTCCGCCCCCATTTGGCGCATCCCAGGTATACTTTGGGAGCCGTAACCCGTACGCCGGATAATACCTGCCGGTTAAAGGCAGGATCTGCCGGCAAGCGGAAATCAATGCCATCCAGCTCAGATTCGGGTACGCGACCAAATTCCATATCCTTTCTTTTTCAGATCCTAAAGTTACGGGGTTGTGAGAAATGCTGTAATTTGTTTCGTGGCAATCATGAGTCGTGAGTCGTGAGTCGTGAGTCGTGAGTCGTGAGTCGTGAGTCGTGAGTCGTGAGTCGTGAGTCGTGAGTCGTGAGTCGTGAGTCGTGAGTCGTGAGTCGTGAGTCGTGAGTCGTGAGTGGGGAATGGGGAATGGGGATTAACGCGAACTCAGAACATACAACTTAGAACCTATAACTTAAAACATAGAACTTACCAAAACCCCAATCATGAACGAACTAATAGAACGCCTGGTGAAAGAAGCCAAACTGAATCCTGAACAGGCACAGAAAGCCATTGAGACCATCGCCAATTTTGTAAAAGAAAGATTCCCCATGCTGGGTGGCGCGGTTGACCAGATTTTTGCTGCCGGTAATAAGAACGAAGACTAGGGAACAGACGAACAGAAGAGCAAGGAACGGATGAACAGATGATTAGATGAATGTGGGAGTTGAGGTATTTAATAACTATACTTCGTCTGTTCCTTATTCATCGGTTCGTCTGTTCTTCTGTTCATTATGAGAGTGGCATACGGATAGTGAATGTGCTTCCTTTACCGGGTTCGCTTTCTACTATGAGTTCTCCGCCGGCTTTGCTGATGAGATCGCGGCAGAGCATTAAACCGAACCCACTTCCTTTTTCATAAGAGGTTCCGGTGGTATTGTAGTATTGTTTGGCGTTCACTTTTTCTATCGCTTCTTTTGTCATACCAATGCCATTGTCTTTTACGGCCAGGTACAGACAATGATCATCGCCCAAACGGGAAGTAATATCGATGGTTCCGTTTTCGTTGGTAAACTTGACGGCATTACTGATCAGGTTACGGCATACAATCCGCATCATTTCTTTTTCTGTAACAATAGCCAGATCACGGTCTACCAGGTTCCGCAGTGTGATCTTCTTTTTCATCAGTGGCATACGGTGTTCTTCTTCCAGCACTTTGATCAGTTGGTGCAGTCCCACTTTTACCTTATCATCTTCCTTACCATCCATCTGTCCCTTGATCCAGAACAACAGGTTATCCAGCAGGGAAGTGGTGCCCAGGTACTGCGTCTCAAGCAGTTGCAGCAACCGATCAGCTTCTTCCGGCGGAACCATGCCCTGGTTTACGAGGTTCAACACCCCTTTGGTATTCACCAATGGGGTGCGAAGATCGTGCGATATGATAGAGAGCAGTTTGTTTTTGGTTTTGTTATCTTCCTCGAGCAGGAGGTTCTGGTGAGAGATCTCTTTGTTCAACTGATCAAGTGAAGCGGAATTCTTTTCAATGATCTCATTTTTCTGTTTCAGTTCTTTACCAAAGAAACGCTGACGCTGGTAGTTTACCAGGGCCAGCACGGCCAGCACCGCCACAATGATCAGGATAAAAGTACCTACGGTGATTATGAGTAACTGCTCTTTCTGTACCTGTTTCTGTTTTTCCAGGTCTTTCTCTGCGTTGGTATTTTTGGCGTTCTGGTTCTTGATCACTTCAATGAAATTGAGCGCATACTCTTTTTCATTGGCGATCTGCATGTTCAATACGTTCACCAGCGAATCCTGCCATTCTGAGGCCCGCAGAATATCATTTTTCTGCCGGTACACATCAATGACCCTGGCAGAGGCATTTTTCATCAGGTTATAGGCAGATACCACATAGGCACTACTGTATGCTTCTTTGGCATCGGTAATGGATGCATCACTTCTTCCCTGCTGCTGATGAATGGAAGCCAGTTGCAGGTGGTTCAGTGCCGCTCCGAATTTATCGTTCATCAGCCTGTCTATGGCAAGCGATTTCAGGTAATATTCTTCTGATCTCGCAAAATTATTTCGTTTCTCTTCCAGTAATCCTAAATTATAATATGCTTTTTTTTCGCCATACTGGTGACGGATTTCGATGCTAAGAGCCAGGGCTTTGTTAAACGAAGCTTCCGCAATATCATATTTCCGCTGATCCAGCTGAACCAGTCCCAGACTGTTGTTGATATTGGCTATCTGCCGCTGATCCTTCAGTTTGGTAAATACCGTTAATGATTCATCATATAACTGAATTGCTTCACCTGATTGACCGCTGGCATACAGAGAGGTGGCGATCTCTTTGTTAACAATCGCCATGTTAAGGGTGTCTTTCAATGACTCAAAAATCAGTTTGGATTTGTAATAGGTAGCCAAGGCTTTTTTATCATACCCGTTCTGGTGGTAGATTCCGGCTTCATAAAATAAAGTGGTGGCCAGCCCTTTCTGGTAATTGCCAGCTATGGCCAGGTTCTCCGCATTAAAGAGGTTATTCAGGGCTTGGGCCACATCAAACCGCTTCTGATCAAAGGCTAACTGGTTAAGAGAGTCTACTTTTTTTCTGTCGGCAGCAAGAGCCTTGTTATCAGCAGCTTTCAGTTCACCCGTTGTGCCGCCTGTGCATACCGCCAGCAGCAATAGGTATAAGAAGATAGGTCTGGTCACGGGTTTCAGCGAAATAGTAAAAAAGGAAGATAGCATAAATTACTGAAAAACAGTACAGAAAATGCCCTCTTGCGGAGGGCATTTTTATAAGCAAGCAATCGAAAAGAGACTAATTATGCAGGACTTCCCTTGCTATCACAAGCTTCTGTATCTCTGAAGTTCCTTCTCCAATAGTACACAATTTTGCGTCACGATAGTATTTCTCTACCGGAAAATCTTTTGTGTACCCGTATCCACCAAAGACCTGTACGGCTTCATTGGCGGTTTTTACTGCTATTTCACTGGCATAATACTTGGCCATGGCCCCTTCTTTGGTAACTTTCTCTCCACGTTGCTTCCTGTCGCAGCATTGCCAGATCAGCAGGTCGGCGGCGGCTATTTCGGTAGCCATATCGGCCAGTTTAAAGCTGATACCCTGGAAACTGGCAATGGGTTTATCGAACTGGTATCTTTCCTGCGAGTACTGCAAAGCCGCCTCATAAGCTCCTTTGGCAATGCCCACAGATAAAGCGGCAATAGAGATCCTTCCCCCATCCAGTATTTTCATGGCCTGGCGGAAACCATCCCCTACCTCGCCCAAACGGTTGCTATCGGGGATGCGGCAGTTATCAAAAATCATTTCTGCCGTTTCGCTGGCACGCATGCCCAGTTTGTTTTCTTTTTTGCCCGCTGTAAACCCTGGGGTACCGCGTTCTACCACAAATGTGGTGGAATTACCGCTGGTGCGGGGTTCGCCTGTTCGGCAGATTACCACTGCCACATCGCCGCTTTTACCATGGGTAATCCAGCTTTTGGTTCCGTTCAATACCCAAAGATCACCGTCTTTTACGGCGGTCGTTCTCATATTGCCCGCATCGCTGCCCGTATTGGGTTCTGTTAAACCCCAGGCACCCAGCCACTCGGCCGTGGCCAGTTTAGGTAACCATTGTTTTTTCTGCACTTCTGTGCCAAATGATAAAATATGGTTGGTGCAAAGCGAATTATGCGCCGCTACACTCAGGCCAATAGACCCACATACTTTGGATATCTCCTGTATAATGGCATTGTATTCAAAATAACCCAGTCCGGCACCGCCATATTGCTGCGGTACCAGTACACCCATCATACCCAGTTTCCCCATTGCTTTAAAAACTTCTATGGGAAATACCTGCGTTTCATCCCATTCCATTACATGTGGTTTGATGTGCTGCAGGGCAAATTCACGGGCAGTCTGGGCTACCTGGTTGGTTAGTTCGTCGGCTTGAAAGTTCATACAAGTGTGTTTAAATAGACGGAGGCTGCCAGAAAAACAAGCAATCGTTATCTGGCAACCTCCTGAAAACAAACTACTGTTTGTTAGTTTTCAGCGCAAAAGTAGGGGTTTATTTTTCTCCGCCAAATACAATTTATGTTAATCATTTATTTAACATGAAAACTACCTGCTACCCGTAGAAAAAGCGTATCGGAAATCAATACCAGCTTTTTCAGATCCGTTATTTGCTGAAAAGGTCCGTATTCTTTTCGATATACCACAATCGCTTTTGCAATGGCTTCCGGTATGCCCGCAATTGTGGTGAGCTGGCTAACCGTTGCCGTATTCAGATCCAGGAAGCGGTTACCCAAAACCTTCGCCGGTTCTAACCGCAGCATGGGCTGGATCTGGGTATAAACCGAATCGCTGATCCCATAGGTTTCCTTTACCTGTTCCAGGCTGGTAAATTCGCCTAATTTTTCGCGGTACCTGATCAAACGGTTGGCCAGCACTTTTCCAATACCGGGCAGGGTTTCCCATTCTTCTGCTGTAGCCGTGTTCACATCAATAATCAGTTTTTGTTCCGCTGATTTTTTTTCCCTGGCGGGGAGGGGAAAACGGCTTGCATACGCATCATTTGCTTGGGGTTTGATCCTGATATAGGGAACCAAACGATCTGCATCAGTTTTACGCAAACCCCATATTTTCCGGAGATCTTCCGGCAACCTGAACTGTCCGCCTTTGTTGCGGAAATTTAAAATGATACGCACTGTTTTTTCCGGGATGCCCAGCCGAAGCCAATCAGCCGGTGCCAATGTATTGGGGTCGAAGAAAAACAGGGAACCGGGAGATCTCACTATTTCGGTTTCTGCCGTTTCTGCTCCTGCTTCAGCTGCCAGGAGCTTTTCGCCTTTTCCGGTTTGTGCACTATCCAGATACCGCTGCAACAAACGGGTATCGCCGGGTGGTGCCAGCTCAGGCGAATAAAACAGGGGGGCCAGCATTAATCCGGCAATCAATACCAGTAAAACCAGCACTGCCGTTCTTTCCTTACGGGTGAACGTGAGATAATTTTTAAGGATCCTTTTCATAACGTAACTTTTCAGGGTAACGTTCGCAAAGGGTTACAGATGCAGGGTCAGGCCATCATGCGCCAAACGGATATGGGTGGGTAATTCACGGTTCACGTCTTCGTGTTTGCCCAGTTGGTGACTGATATGGGTAAAATACACTTCGGGCACTTTCAGTTCCAGTGCCATGGCAACAGCTTCCGACAAAGTAAAATGAGAGATATGCGATTCTCTGCGCAGCGCATTCAGCACCAGGATCTTTGACCCGCGGATCTTGTCTTTTTCGCTCTCTTCTATTTTATTCGCATCGGTGATATAGGTAAAATCACCGAACCGGTAACCAAACACCGGCATCTTATGATGGATCACCGGGATGGGTTTCACTTTGATATCGCCAATGGTGAAAGGATTTTCATCAATGGTGATCATATCCATTTCCGGCACACCGGGATACTTGGTATCGGTGAATGCGTAGTAAAAATCACGACGAACCGCTTCCTCTGTAAGAGAGTTGGCATAAATATTCATCGCTTTTTTACTGGTAAAATTATAGGCGCGGATATCATCCAGTCCGGCCATATGATCTTTATGGGGATGTGTATACAAAACCGCATCCAGATGATCGGTATGGGTGCGCAACATCTGGTAACGGAAATCCGGCGTGGTATCTACCACAAAAGTGGTATGTGCCGATTTTACCAGAATACTGCTCCGCAACCGGTTATCGTTCGGATCGGAAGAAGTGCACACCGCGCATTTACACCCTATCATGGGTACACCCGAACTGGTTCCGGTGCCTAAAAAGGTTATGGTAAGATGCTGGTGGCTCACAATTCAAAACTAAGCCAAATAGTAGCTATTGCAACAGGTATTAACCGCAAAATCAGGCTTCAGCGGCTGATTTTTTAACCACTTCTTCATAAAGTTTCTGCGACTCGTGGGTGAGCTTATCAAAATCTACCTGCAACTGCGGGATGATCTCCATAAGGGTATTGATCCTTCCCTCAATACTCAGGAATTTATTCAGCACCACAATCTTCCTCGCTTCCAGCAAACACCAGCCACTCTGGAAGGTTCCGCGTTCGTAACGAACCACATAACCGGTTTCTTCGAGGATATTGCCTAATTTATCTAAGGTGGTTTGGGTATACTTCATAACGTTCTTCGTCAATCGGGATTCGGGAAATATTTACCCGGTAAAGGTACGGAACCCTGAACGAGGCATTCGTCCGGTAATTCAGTAGTTATTCACATTATTATTACTAAGGCTAGGGGCCTGGTTAGGCGCTCTTACTCACCATTTTAATGATCGGAACGATCATCTCTTCCAGGCTGATACCCCCGTGCTGGAAGGTATTCCGGTAATAATTCACATAATGATTATAATTATTGGGATAGCAGAGAAAGCCATCTTCTTTGGCAAAAATGAAAGATGAATTCACATTGGGTACCGGTAATCCGGCCTCTTTAGGGTCTTTGAAAGCCAATACATCCCGCGCTTCAAAATTCAGGTTCCGGCCATGTTTGTAGCGGAGATTGGCGGTGGTCTGTTTATCGCCGATCACTTTGTGGGGCGTATTTACCCGCACACTGCCATGGTCGGTTGCCAGTACGATCTTCATTTTTTTATCCGCGATCTTTTTCAGTGCCTGGTGCAGCGGACTATGCTCAAACCAGCTGCGGGTAATACTGCGGTAACTGGCTTCATCGCTGGCGAGCTCTTTCAGCACTTCCATTTCGGTTCGGGCATGACTGAGCATATCCACAAAATTATACACGATAATATTGAGATCGTTTTCCAGCAGGTTGTGAATATTGCTGACGAGTTGCTGTCCATCCTGGTGATTCACAATTTTGTTATAACTGAAGCGGATATCTTCTTTCTTTAATCTTTTCAGCTGTGCCTTGAAGAATTCTTCTTCAAACAGATTTTTTCCGCCTTCATCATCATCATTTTTCCATTGCTGCGGAAATTGTTTTTCAATTTCAATCGGCAATAATCCGGCAAAAATGGCATTGCGGCAGTATTGTGTGGCCGTAGGAAGGATGGAATAAAAAGTTTCTTCCTCCAGGATCCGGAAACTTTCTGCAAAAATGGGCTGGATGGCTTTCCACTGGTCGTAGCGGAGGTTATCGATGAGGACAAAAAAAACAGGCACCCCTTTTTCAAGGTGCGGCAATACCTTGAACTGGAACAGGTGATTACTCATGATAGGTGCCGAAAAACTTTTCGGATCCAGCCAGGAAGTATAATTCTTACTGATGAATTTGCAGAACTCTGTATTGGCCTCCTGCTTCTGGGTATAAAAAACTTCGCGCATTTCCGGACTATCGCTTTTCTCCATTTCCAGCTCCCAGTACACCAGTTTTTTATACAGTTCCATCCACTCGTTATAATCGGGGTTATTATTCAGCGCCATAAACAGTTCGCGGAACTGCTGCTGGTAAGCGGTGGTTGTTTTTTCGGCCACCAGTCGTTTGTTATCAATGATCTTTTTCAGCGATAACAATACCTGGTTCGGATTTACGGGTTTGATGAGATAATCGGTGATCTGGCTGCCGATGGCATCATCCATCAGGTTTTCCGTTTCATTTTTGGTAATGAGTACAACGGGGATCTGCGCATTGGCTTCTTTGATGCGGGCCAGGGTTTCCAGTCCGGTAATACCCGGCATGGTCTCATCCATCAGCACCACATCCACCGGCTCTGTTTTCAGGTAGTCAATGGCATCGAAACCATTGGTAAAAGTGATCACTTCATACCCTTTGCCTTCGAGAAAAAGCTTCTGCGATTGCAGGCTTTCGATCTCATCATCTACCCATACGATTTTTGCTACGGCCATGTGTTAGTCTGGAGTTAGGAGTCTGGAGTCTGGGGTTTGGGGTTAACCGATCAGGCACAAACTTTCATTAAAAATAAGGAACGTGGGTAGAAATGGCAGCTATAGGGGAACAGTTTATAGTAAAGGCGTTAAAATATTGCGGTAAATCTATTTCATTCCGGCTATCGGAATTCTTATTTGTACTTTTGCCTTCCCGCAGGGGAATGATTTAACAATTCAACAACAGGCATGACGCCCATCAAAAGAAAGATCATCAACGACCCCGTATATGGTTTTATCACGATCAACCACCCGTTGATCTTTTCGATCATATCCCATCCCTATTACCAACGCCTTCGCCGGATCCAGCAGATGGCCATGGCGCAGCTGGTATATCCCGGGGCGGTGCATACCCGCTTACACCATTCGCTCGGCGCCTATCATTTAATGAGTAATGCGGTGATGGAACTGCGCAGCAAGGGTGTTGAGATCACGGCAGAAGAAGAGATCGCGGTTAAAGCAGCCATCCTGCTGCACGATATCGGGCATGGGCCTTTTTCGCATGCGCTGGAACAGGTTTTGGTAAAAGGCGTACACCATGAGCAGCTTTCGCTGCAGATCATGCACAAGATGAATGCGGAACTGGGCGGACAGCTGACACTGGCCATACAGATCTTCACCGATCAGTACCACAAACCCTTTTTACACCAGCTGATCAGTGGACAACTGGATGTAGACCGCATGGATTATCTCAGCCGCGACAGCTTTTATTCCGGTGTAAGTGAAGGGGTCATCGGCTACGACAGGATATTGAAGATGCTGGTGGTACATGAAGGACAATTACTGGTAGAAGAAAAAGGGATTTACAGCGTGGAGAAATTCCTGGTGGCCCGGCGCCAGATGTACTGGCAGGTGTACCTGCACAAAACCGTATTGGCAGCAGAAAAAATGCTGGTCAAGATTCTCGAGAGAGTGAGAGAAATTTATACCGCCGCTGATGAGCCACTGGTAACCCTTTCTTCGCTTGATTTTTTTCTCGGCAGCTTTGACGGGGAGATGAATGATGCTGGCCTGGAAAAATTCTGTGCTATCGACGACCATGATGTGATGCATGCGGTAAAACGCTGGAGCCATCATCCTGATAAAATCCTGTCCCTGCTTTGCCGCCGTTTCCTGAACCGGGAACTGTATAAGGCAAGGATCCAGTCGGAGCCTTTTGACCCGGCCTATATGGCCGAAAAAAAAGCCGCTGCCGCCCGGCAGTTTGGCATAAATGATGCTGATATACACTATCTGTGTTTTAACGGAGAAGCGTCCAATACCCTTTACCAGACCAGGGATGAAAGGATCAATATCCTGTTCAAAGATGGCAGCGTAAAGGATATTTCACAGATAGACAATGCATTAATCCACCAAAACCTTTCCTCGCCGGTTAAAAAATTTTACATTTGTTTATTGACGTAGTTGCGCCCCCGGGTTCAGCCACTACGACTCATGCATCAAAACCGCACATTATGCAATTTACTGCTGCACAAATCGCCATGCTGGTTAATGGCCAACTGGAAGGCAACGCTGCTGCCGCAGTATCTTCATTTGGCAAGATAGAAGAAGCCTCTGAGGGTCAATTATCCTTTCTGGCCAATCCCAAATACGAGGAACATCTCTACCAGACCAAGGCATCTATTGTGATTATCAACGCTTCTTTGGAGTTAAAGAATTCCGTAACCTCTACACTGATCCGTGTACCGGATGCCTATACTGCTTTTGCTACTTTACTGGCCAAATACCAGGAACTGAAAACACAGCAGCTGACGGGTATACAGCAACCCAGTTATATAGCCAGTACCGCTACACTGGGAGAAAATGTGTTTGTGGGTGCTTTTGTATACATAGGCGAGAACGTAAAGATCGGCAACAATGTAAAACTGTTCCCGGGTGTGGTTTTGGGCGATAAGGTAACCATTGGAGATAACAGCATCCTGCATGCAGGGGTAAAAATATATGTGGATTGTGTGGTGGGCAAACAGGTAACCATTCATGCGGGCACCGTAGTGGGCAGCGATGGCTTTGGTTATGCCCCACAGGCTGACGGCACTTACCAGAAAGTACCGCAGATCGGCAATGTGGTGATTGAGGATATGGTGGAGATCGGTGCCAATACCACTATCGACCGGGCTACCATGGGTTCTACCATCATCCGCAAAGGGGTAAAAATGGATAACCTGATACAGATCGCTCATAATGTAGAAATAGGTACCAATACCGTGATTGCGGCCCAGACCGGGATCAGCGGCAGTACCAAAGTGGGCAAAAACGTGATGTTTGGCGGGCAGGTAGGCACCGCCGGCCATATCAGCATTGCAGATGGCAGCCGGATCAATGGCCAAACCGGCATCAATAAATCCATCAAAGAACCCAACAAAGCTTTTAACGGCACCCCGGCACTGGAGTTTTCGCAGTCGCTTCGCCTCCAGATCATGACCAAAAACCTCCCCGAACTGGAAAAAAGGGTTAAGGATTTGGAAAAAATGGTAGAACAGCTGCTTGCCGAGCGGGTAAATGCCTGACAAAAGCCATTAAACCAGCCTGAAATCTTATTTTCGCCTAATATTTATTACCCGCTAACCCCTTGAACCGGTTATTAGCGGGTTACCTATAAACAAGTACCTAAGAATGGATAGCAATTTCAATCCCGACAAACAACATACCCTCAGTAACCCTATCAGCATCAGCGGCACCGGCTTACACACCGGTGTTTTGGTTGATATGACCCTACGTCCCGCTAATCCGGGTTTTGGTATCCAGTTTCAAAGGGTAGATCTTCCCCAGCAGCCGATCATTAAAGCTGACTGCGACCTGGTAACCGATACCAGTCGCGGAACCACTTTACAGGTGGGCGATGCCAAAGTAAGTACCGTAGAACATGTGCTGGCCGCTCTGGTAGGCATGGGGGTAGATAATGTTTTGATAGAACTGAACGGTCCCGAGATCCCGATCATGGATGGCAGCTCCGCCCCTTTTATTACGCTGATACAGCAATCGGGAGTAACCGAACAGGAAGCTACCAAAGCCTGGTACAGCATCGACGAGAATATTTACCATTACGATGAGGCAAAAAGGGTAGAAATGGTGGCCCTTCCTTCCATGGATTACCAGATCACTACCCTGATCGATTTCAATAGTCCGGTACTGGGCACCCAACATGCCGGTTTAAAGACCATCAAGGATTTTCAGACCGAAATTGCGCCCTGCCGTACTTTCTGCTTTTTACATGAGCTGGAAGCTTTGCTGGATAACGACCTCATTAAAGGTGGCGATATCAATAACGCCATTGTGGTGGTAGACAAACCGGTAACTGATTCTGAAATGAGCCGGTTAGCCAAAGTGTTTAAAAGAGATAAGATCGAGGTAAAAAGCGAAGGGTACCTCAATAACCTGGAGCTCCGTTTCCCTAATGAACCGGCACGCCATAAATTACTGGATGTGGTAGGTGATCTGGCCCTGATCGGTTATCCGATCAAAGCAAGGATCATTGCCAACCGCCCCGGACACAGCACCAATGTAGAGTTTGCCAAAAAGATCAAACAATACATCAAAAAGAACCGGCATGTAAAAGATGTACCTGTGTACGATCCGGCCATGCCACCGGTTTTTACGCTGGAGAAAATTGAAAAAACCTTACCGCACAGGCATCCTTTTCTGCTGGTAGATAAGATCATTGAACTCACAGACACCTATATTGTAGGCATCAAAAATGTTACATTCAATGAATGGTTTTTCCCAGGCCACTTTCCCGGCAACCCGGTAATGCCCGGTGTACTGCAGATAGAGGCTTTGGCGCAAACAGGCGGAATCCTTTGCATCAACTCTATGCCGGAAGGAACCTATGACACTTATTTTCTGAAGATCGATAACTGTAAGTTTAAACAGATGGTTCGTCCGGGCGATACCATGGTATTGAAGATGGAATTCACCGGACCGATCCGCCGGGGCATTTGTGAAATGAGAGGAACCGTATACGTGGGCGGCAAAGTAGCCACAGAAGCCGATCTGGTAGCACAGGTAGTAAAAAGACAGGCGTAGTAATAGTCAATAGTGAATGGTGAATGGGCAATTGCCTATTCACCATTGCCCATTCACCATAACATCATACAAACCATACATAGCACAATGACGCATCCTTATACATATATCGACCCCAATGCAAGGGTGGCCCCCAATGTAAAGATCGATCCGTTTACGGTGATACATGGTGATGTACAGATCGGAGAAGGCACCTGGATAGGGAGTAATGTAACCATCATGGATGGTACACGCATTGGCAAAAACTGCCGGGTATTTCCCGGGGCTGTATTGGGTGCTATTCCTCAGGACCTGAAATTCAGTGGCGAAAGAACCACTGTTGAGATCGGAGACAATACCACCATCCGCGAATTTGTAACCGTAAACCGCGGTACAGAAGACAGGGGCAAAACCAAAGTGGGTGATAACTGCCTCATTATGGCATACAGTCATATTGCACACGACTGTGTGATCGGCAATAATTGTATTTTAAGCAACAGCGTACAGGTAGCGGGGCATGTAACCATGGGCGATTTTGCGGTGGTAGGGGGCGTAAGTGCCGTACACCAGTTTGTGAATATTGGTCAGCACAGTTTTGTAGCAGGTGGAAGCCTGGTAAGTAAAGATGTACCTCCCTATATCAAAGCCGTACGTAACCCATTGAGTTATGGTGGTGTAAATAGTGTAGGTTTAAAAAGAAGGGGATTCCCCCTCCAGCAGATCAACGGGATCCTGGATGTGTACCGTACCATTTATAACAAAGGCTTCAACACTTCGCAGGCGCTGGAATTTATCGAGGAAGAATTACCCGCTTCGGATGAGCGCGATGAGATCGTAACCTTTATCCGCGAAAGCGGCAGAGGTATCATCAAGCGTTTTGTGAAGGGCGCTACGGACGAAGATTAAGCCATGGCTCCGGATGGAGCTTTTTTTTCTGACCTTACTATTCATGAATAGCACTACTGTCACCCAGGATTCATTCGTCAACTCTCCGTTAAGAGGGCTGGAAGCAATTCTTCTCACAGATACCGGCAAACGTTTTAACCGCGACTGGATCTTCCGTCATGTACACTATCGTTTTGAAACAGGAAAGTCTTACGCCATTACCGGACCCAACGGAAGCGGCAAAAGCACTTTGTTACAAGCCATTGCCGGAAGCCTGCACCTGAGTGAAGGGCGGCTTGCCTACGAAACCGCGAACGGTGATACGGATGTGATTGAAGCAGAAAATTTTTACCGGTATATTTCCATTGCCGCACCTTACCTGGAACTGATAGAAGAAATGACAGCAAAGGAATTTCTGTTGTTTCACAGCCGGTTCAAAGCATTGAATCAATCGGTTAGCATAGAACAGATTCTGGAAGAGATCGGTTTGCACAAAGCCATGGATAAACAGATCCGTTACTTCAGCAGCGGCATGAAACAAAGAATCAAACTGGCACAGGCCATTTTCTCTCATGTTCCGGTTTTATTGCTGGATGAACCCTGTACCAACCTCGACAAACCAGGTTATGATCTCTACCATACCCTGATCGATAAATACTGCCAGGGCAAACTGATTGTGGTCAGCAGCAATGATCCCAATGAAATGGATTTTTGTACAGAGAAGATCAGTATATTGGATTATAAATAAGCTTTCTGCATCTTACAGCTATGTAAATGACTGAATAGTTGTCATCACTACCGTTTGGAAAAAATAGTAGTACCCCCCGCTACTATCAGAAACATCCGAAAACCTGTAAGAAAATAATCCTGATTGCGACTATTAAAAGCAGTCACCAGAAATTACAACACAACGCAATGATACGGACCACCCTTCTCTTTAATGAAGAAGAACTTGAATTTACGCTGCACAACGCTACCGTGATCCACGCTGATAAATATTCCGAAACAAGCGGCGGTTGGGGTAATGCCCCTGTTCGCTCGCACCTATACACCGACCTGGTGTTCAGAAGCAGTGACACAAACGAAGACTGGCCGGTTACCATAAACGGGCGCAACCTATCTGTTTATAACGGACAAAAAGTAATGGTCATGGGATTGCAGGGGCGAATCATTGGTTATGTAGATAAACAGTCGAATAAATATTACTATACCCGGGACGAATTCAGCTCTTTTGTAAAAGTGGGGATGCCTGTTTATTATATCTGGATCATCGGAATTATCGGAGCAATGGCTGTTTTCATGTTTACGACTGACGAATCTGATATTAGGTTACTTTATGCATTAATCCCTTTTGGTGTGGCATGGCTGATCGCTATCATCCAGAAACAAATGATCAGTAACCGGATCATGCAATTAATAGATACTTATCTTAGAGAAGAATAACCAAACAGATTCCTGTGAACCGAATTGATCGTGTAACTGCTATTCTGATCCAGTTGCAATCCAAAAGAGTGGTAAAAGCGCAGGAGATCGCCGACCGGTTCGGGATCAGTCTGCGCACAGTGTACCGCGACGTAAAAACACTGGAAGAAGCCGGTATCCCTGTAATCGGAGAAGCGGGGGTTGGTTATTCGATCATGGAAGGCTACCGGTTACCGCCCGTGATGTTTACGCAGGAAGAAGCCACCGCCTTGCTGACGGCTGAGAAGCTGGTGGAAAAACTAACCGATGCATCTACCCGCGAAGTATACCAGGC
>SCVK01000328.1 GCA_004297075.1 Chitinophagaceae bacterium | reverse complement strand
ACATCGCCCCACCTCAAAGATTTCAGGGAAAGGATCAAAATCAACGGTGTGGTTTGCGACGAGGATTTTGTGGTTGATTTTACACAACGCATACAGCCTCTCATTAATGAGATAGAGCCCTCGTTCTTCGAGATCACAGTAGCGATGGCATTTGATTATTTTGCCAAACAGCAGGTAGATATTGCCATCATAGAAGTAGGCCTGGGTGGCAGGCTGGACAGTACGAATATCATCACACCAGAGTTAAGTGTGATCACCAATATCGGCTGGGACCATATGAACCTGCTGGGAGACACGCTGGAAGACATTGCAGCCGAAAAAGCAGGCATCATCAAAAAAGGCATCCCGGTAGTGATCGGCGAAGTGATACCGGAAACAAGGCCCGTGTTCGATCTGAAAGCGGCCGACTCTCCTATCACGTATGCCCAGGAAAAAAGATGGATGATCGGTTGGGAATATGAACATCATTTGCTGAAAGTATCCATCGTAGATAAAGCCAGCAATGCGCATACCCACTATGAGCTGGACCTGCCCGGTATTTACCAGACCAAAAACCTGCTCACGGTGCTGGAAGCTGCGCACCAATTGCAATTACAGGGTTGGAAGATCGATACGGGCATTATACAGAAAGCTTTGCCGCATGTGAAAAAACTCACCGGTTTACATGGCAGGTGGGAACTGGTGCACCAGCATCCTACCGTGATCCTGGATGTGGGTCATAATGTAGATGGTATGCGGCAGATCAGCCGGCAACTGGAACTCACCAATTACGATTACCTGCATGTGGTAATCGGCATGGTGAAAGACAAAGAGATTGATGCCGTGTTGGCTTTATTACCCAAAGAAGCTACCTATTATTTTACGCAGGCACAGATTCCCCGTGCATTGGATGCGGCACAGCTGCAACAACAGGCAGCCGCTTTTGAACTGGAGGGAAGAACCTACCCCGAAGTAAACAAAGCGCTAAAAGAAGCCATGGCTCAGGCAGAGAAAAACGACCTGGTACTGGTTTGCGGAAGTGTGTTTTTAGTGGGCGAAGTGAACCTGTAGCCCTCAGGTAAACTTCAGCCATCCTAATCGCAGCATAGCAGCATACATAGGGCCCGCCTGTACACCATGGTGCATCTGGTTTGAGAGCACGAATTCGATGATCTCTTCTTTGGAAAAAGAAACAATATCTAGATCCTCGAACAGATCCGGATTGGTGGAAACAGTGGGCACTGCATTACGTACGAGGAAAAAATAGGCAGTATTGTTATTCACAGCCGGATTGGGAGATAATTTCATTAGAAATTCAATATCATCAGAAGTGTAACCCGTTTCCTCTTCCATTTCTCTTTTGGCAGCCTGTTTCGGGTCTTCATTTTTCTCGATCACACCACCCGGTAATTCATAGGTGGCTGTGTCTATCGGATAACGGTACTGACGCACCAGGATCACCCTTTCGTCTTGGGTAACCAGGATCACATTACACCAATCCGGCAACTCCACTATGTAATAAGGTTCTATGATTCTGCCATCCGGAAACTGACAGCTATCGGCACGGGCGCGGAACCACCTGTCGTCATAAATATATTTCGATGACAAGGTTTGCCAACGCAGATCCCTGAGCGATTCTCTTTCCGATGCTTTGAATTCTTTGGCCATTACCAGTTATTACGTTCGCGTAATGAAGTGATATGCGCCGTATGGTGTTTGCCATGCCAGGCATACAGGCCCAGTAAAAACCACAGACTCATCTGCCGGCCATGTTCGGGATGTACTACGGTACGGTTCCAGTCTGCCTCTTGCAGATGTTTAATAGCGGTATACCAGCGCTGGTGTAAGGCATGTAATAAAGTGATGGAGATATTCACCGGCAATTGGTTATCCGGAAGTTCTGCCCATAATTTTTCCTCGTAGGGTTTGATGGTGGGATTTTCTTCCGTTACTCCCAGTTTGAACCGCATATAGGCATTCATATGGCTGTCTGCCACGTGATGCACTAACTGCTGCACCGTCCAGCCGCCATCGCGATAAGGGGTTTCCAGTTGCGCGGCATCCAGGTTCAGTAATGACCTTTCCAGCTCTTCCGGAAGAAATTTAATATCCAGTAACCAGTTTTCTTTCTGCGCCTCCGAAAAAGGCTGTGGTTCATATTTGCCGATGGGGTAACGCGGATCCATTGTCATATCGATCTCAGATTTTTATGATTATTCATCAAGAGTATATCCAACCTTCATCTAAACAGTCCTCAGTCATCTCTCAACGCTTTCCCTGTCAAGTGAATGAATACGTCTTCCAGGTTGGCCTGTTTTACTTCTTTGCGTTTTTCGAAACCGGACTCCACCAGTTCATCGATCAGTTTATCAGGTGTATTGATAGCGATGATCTTTCCGCTGTCTATAATGGCTACCCTGTCGCACAACACTTCTGCCTCATCCATATAATGTGTGGTAATGATCACCGTTGTTCCCTTAGCACGGATCTCGCGGATCAGGTCCCAGAGATTTCTTCTGGCCTGCGGATCCAGTCCGGTAGTGGGCTCGTCCAGAAAGATGATCCTCGGCCGGTTGATCAGTGTGGTGGCAATCGAGAATCGCTGTTTCTGCCCGCCGCTGAGCTCTTTGTATTTGGCTTTTGCCTTATCGCGCAGATTCACACTGTCAAGCAAAACAAGGGGATCTACTTCTTCATCATACAGTCCTGCAAATAAAACGATCAGTTCTGTCAGATTCAAACTCGGATAATAACCCGATGTCTGCAGCTGCACCCCGATAATTTTTTTGATATCGTTGGGTGAAGTATCCAGGTTCCATCCATCTACAAAAACGTCCCCGCTGGTTTTTGCGCGCAGGGTTTCCATGATCTCCAGGGTAGTTGATTTACCCGCACCATTCGGCCCCAGCAATCCGAAGATCTCTCCTTCCTGCACTGAGAAACTGATGCCTTTCACGGCTTCAAAATCGCCATATTTTTTGTGGAGCTCCTTTACTTCTATGATCGTTTTGCCCATGTGTCAGAATTGATATACCAGTCCCACCGAGCGGTTGGCCACTCCCATTCCCAATGAAACCTGGTTATGTCTTTGATTGAATAAAATTACGGCCATTTGCAGGTTCCGTTGTCCCATCAGGGTCAAATAACCACCTGTCAGGGTCATGGCAAAGCCGCCACCGATCAGTCCCCAGGCCAATCCTTTGTTATTGCTGCGCGATAATTGTCCGATACCTACAATCGTTCCAATGGTCCCGATCAGCCCCAGTACCTGGCCGGTTATTTCGTTGGACTGGTGTTTTTCCAATAACCGAATCAGTTCCTGATCACGTGTGCGATAGAACAATGACGAGAATTGTTTACTGCCACTGAACAGGGTATCGTGATAGATAATACTATTGGGTTTGGCGGCCACCACATAATTCATGCCCTTGCTATTCAGCCGCTGCTGGGCCAATGCTGGCAGGGCACCCAATACTACCAGTAACAAGAGTATATACTTTCTTTTCATCACACTTGCTTAAATGCCCATAAAGGTATTCAGTTCTTCCATCATTTTGCGGCTTCCTATGAAGAGCGGCGTACGCTGGTGTAATTCGGCAGGTTCTACATCCAGTATCCGTTGTTTGCCATTGGTAGCTACCCCACCGGCCACTTCTACAATAAATGCAAAAGGATTGGCTTCATATAACAAGCGCAGTTTGCCCTTGGGTTTGTCCAGGGTACCCGGGTACATAAAAATTCCTCCCTTGATCAGGTTACGGTGCACATCTGCCACCATACTGCCGATATAGCGCTGGGTATAGGGTCCGCCATTCTCTTTGGTTTTGCGCTGGCAGCCATCAATGTATTTCCGAACCGGTTCTTCATACTGGAAAAAATTTCCATGGTTCACAGAATAGAATTTACCTGTATCCGGACATTTGATATTGGGATGGCTGAGCGAAAATTCGCCAATGGAAGGATCCAGTGTAAATCCATTTACCCCGCGACGGGTGGCATATACCAGCATGGTACTGGAACCATACACCACATATCCGGCGGCCACCTGTTTATTGCCGGGTTGTAAAAAATCTTCTTTGCGGCAGGGTTTACCTAATTCACTTACCCGGCGGTACACACTGAAAATGGTACCGATCGATACATTCACATCAATATTACCGCTACCATCCAGCGGATCAAATAAAACCACGTATTTGCTGTTATTACTCACTTCATCATCAAACACCACAAAATCGTCCATCTCTTCACTGCCAATACCTGCGCAGCTGATGCCATGTTTTAATACACCCATGAACTGGTTATTGGCAAAAATGTCGAGTTTTTTTACGTCTTCGCCCTGCACATTAATACTGCCCGCATCGCCCAGGATATCTACCAGGCCGGCTTTGTTCACTTCTACATTCACGCGTTTGGCAGCGAGGGCCAGATCGCGCAGCAGGCGACTTAACTCGCCGGTAGCGGTGGGAAACTGTCTTAATTGGGTTAGGGTAAATTCATCCAGGGTGAGAATATTCCTGTTTACATTCATTCGGCAATCATTTGGATAAAGTTAGGGAGCGCCC
>SCVK01000327.1 GCA_004297075.1 Chitinophagaceae bacterium | reverse complement strand
CAATGTACCACTGAAAGTTCCTCCTTCAATAGTGCCGCTTACAGAAAGATTGGTTAGCCGTCCAACGGAAGTGATATTGGGCTGTGCGGCAGTGTTAAGGGTACCGGTGAGTGGTCCGCTAAAACTGCCTGCTGATATGGTTCCACCGGCTGCAATGTTGTTGGTCACGGTCAGGTTCTGCACATTACCCAGGCTGGTAATTGTATTGAGGGCTGAACTGGATAATGTACCACTGAAACTACCTGCTTCGATGATACCACTTACTGATAAACTACTCAGCCGGCCAACAGCCGTAATATTGGGTTGAAGAGCTGTTGTTAATGTACCACTGAGCTGATCTGCACTTACTGTACCAGTTACAGAAAGAAAGTTTACCCAGTTCGCATTACCCAATGTGGCATCTCTTAAAATGTAGGCAGTATTATTAGACTGCACATACACCATCATGCCGTATTTTCTTCTTTCTGTTGTGATGGCATCACGTTCGGTAATATCTGCAACAACCCGGTATCCACCATGGCCCAGGCTGTCTTTATGGGTGGGATAACTGGCGCTGCCATTGGTAGTGATATATCCCAATATCTTTACCTGGCCAGAAGCTTTACCGCCGATAAACAGGCATACCAATATTAAAAATGTTAATTTCTTCATGGTTAATTTGTTGTTAGGCTTACAGTAGCTGATGAAAAGCTGTTGTTGGAAACATAAATATGATAACTCTGGCTATACCCGGAGGCATTCGTAAAAGTTCTCGTAGTTAGCGTAAACGTTCCAATACTTTCAAAACCTCCTGCCAGAATAGAGGTTAACGTACCTAATGAACTGGGATACGCAAAAACCAGGTAGTTGGCTGATCCGGGTATAGTTACGTTGAAGGCTGATTTTGTTTTGGACGAACTTAACTCTGCTCCTCCACCGATCGCATTGATGATGTCAGCATCATTCGGACTGGTGGAATTGACATAACCCCAATATCTTTTGGGAAGTGGTGTATAAGTAACCGCAGAACTTGTGATAGTGCCTGCTGCAATTCTCCCGGTACAATCCAATGCACCTAAGTTGTCATTTTTACAGGCCCCCTGGGCATATGCTACTGTTACAACATATTGCACGGCGGATGTTATGTTGGTTATATTATCCGTATTACTACCTATGGCAGTACCGTTTTTCTTATAGGTTGTGGTAGTGGCTGCACCTGCATCGTTCTGTGTAAAGGTGGAGGATAAGGTGGCAGTTATGGAAGAGCCAATTTCAACATTTCCCGCCGAGGGCGAAGTGCCGATAGATAAGGAAGGCGAGGTATAGGTTGGATGATTAGCTTTCACAGCACCTTCCTGTAATAACTGAATAGCCGTTTTTCCTCTGGCGGGAACTGTTTCTCCGTTTGTCCATTTCAGGTAATTCGCCACACCGTTTACAACAAAATCAGCAGCAAATGTTGGTTCATAAGCAGTCTGCTTTAATACCCCTCCTGAAATGGTTACAAAAGTGTCGGTTAAAGTTCCCGACGGTAAACTTAAACCGGTAATATTTGTGAGGGTGGCATTGGTTGCGCTGACAGTTGCAGCGGAAATGGTACCTGACACACTTATGGTTGCTGCATTAATGGAACCTGTTACAGTTAAGTTCTGCAAACCAGCTAAACCTGACGTATTCACCTGGGTTGTACTGATGGTATTTGCCTGTATGGTTCCGGCTACGCTTAAGTTGGACAGATTTCCCACACTGGTAATATTCGGTTGGGCTGCAGTCGTGATCACAGAACTGATGGTAGCCGAACTGATATTGCCGGTTACGGTTAGTAATGCCAGACTACCTACGCTGGTGATATTTGTTTGTGTACCAGCGCTCAGTACCCCACTTAATAGGCCTGCGGTGATAGTGCCATTTACCGAGAGGGCAGTTAACTGACCTACTGAGGTAATAGTAGGTTGGGCCGGGTTGGATAAGGTACCGGAGAATACACCACTTAGCGTACCCGCCGTGATGGTTCCTGGAACCGATAAATTTCCGATGGTGGCTCCGGAAGAACTAACCGTAGTAGCTGCAATATTTCCTGTTACGGTAAGAGCCTGTAACCCGGATAAACTCGTAATAGAAGCATTGGAGGAACTTACAGTACCTGCGGTAATGGTTGCAGGAACGGATAGGTTTGTAATCGTTGCTGCGGGTGCATTTATCGTATTAGCTGCAATATTTCCTGTTACAGTAAGTTCCTGTAACCCGGATAAACTCGTAATAGTAGCATTGGCGGAACTCATCGTACCAGCGGTAATGGTTGCGGGTACAGTAAGGTTAGTAATCGTTGCTGCGGGTGCATTTATCGTATTGGCTGCAATATTTCCTGTTACAGTAAGTTCCTGTAACCCGGATAAACTCGTAATGGAAGCATTGGAGGAGCTTACAGTACCTGCGGTAATGGTTGCAGGAACGGATAGGTTTGTAATCGTTGCTGCGGGTGCATTTATCGTATTAGCTGAGATATTTCCTGTTACGGTAAGAGCCTGTAACCCCGATAAACTGGTAATGGAAGCATTGGAGGCGCTTACAGTACCTGCGGTAATGGTTGCAGGAACAGATAGGTTTGTAATCGTTGCTGTGGGTGCATTTACTGAATTAGCCCTAATGCTTCCTGTTAGAGTAAGTTCCTGTAACCCGGATAAATTAGTAATAGTAGCATTGGAAGAACTGATAGTACCAGTAGTAATGGTTGTTGGAACCGAGAGATTAATAAAGGTTGCGGCTGGTGCTGTAACCGTGTTGGCAGTAATATTTCCGGTTACAGTGAGTGCCTGTAAACCTGACAAACTGCTCAGATTTGCATTGGTGCCATTTAGGTTTCCAACAGTCATTGTACCGGGAACTGTTAAGTTTCCAATACTACCTCCTGCTGCACTGAATGTATTAGATGTGATATTGCCCGATACCGTAATGGCTGATAGATTTCCTAAGGAGGTAATACCCTGCAATGTTCCTGTACTTAAAGAGCCACTGAAATTGGCTGCAGAGATTGTGCCGCTAACAGATAAGCCCGACAATTGGCCAATTGAGGTAATATTGGGTTGTGCGGCTGTTAGTAAGGTACCATTTAGTGTATCAAATACACCTTTGGATGAAGTAATCGAGATAGGTGATATATTTCCCAGACTAATAGAAATGGATGGAGATGAAGATGGGTTTTTTACAGTACCGTACACCCCATTAAGACTGTCAAAATGAACGCTGCTGACAAAAGTAGCTTTTCGCATATAGCCTGATAACATTTGAGCAGTATCGTATCCAGAACTGTTGTTTAAGTAACGTGCGAGACTATCCTTTTTCACGTAACTGTTTAGTACTGAAGTGGTATCCCGTAGAAAAAACACCTGTGTACTGTCTATACCGTTCCCGGCAACTTTTGCATAAGGAACGCTTAGTAATTGCACAGTACCCGCATCTATCAGCGCATCCTGGTATCTCCAGTTTATTGGGGGAACAACAGGTGATACGGCGATTTTTATATTAAGACTATAACTTGCATCTGACCATTTGATGGCTGAAAATGAGGATGTAGCCTGGTTTCCATTACCGATTACAATCGTAAAGATTCCGTCGGAACTAGTAATGGCATGGTGTGTTTCTGTATATACTGAAACCGGACTCGATGTGCCTCTGATGATTTCTGCCTGTATAAAAACAGTACGGTTGGGGGCAATACTTCCGTTGGCATCGCGGGCAATTGATTGAAATGAAAAACCATTCGGAATAATATTCTGCGCAAAAGCAGCTGTGCCGAATACCATTCCTGCAAACAATAGAATTAAGCGGGGGAGCATGTAAATTCTTATTTGATGATGATTAATTTTTGAGATTCAGTGAAACCATCTGATTGAGAGGATATATTGATAATATATCCACCAGGGGGAAGGTTCGGTAATGTTATACGGAGTCCGGCTTTCAGTTCTGCCAGACTTGCTGAACGATTTGTACTAACCAGGCCTTCACCTCCCATGATTTTTACCATAAAATTTCCTACAGAACTCACAGGGGGCGAAATCAGCTTAACCATCACATAATTGCCTGTAATCGGATTCGGGAATAACATAAAGGAAAGTTGCAGGGGGCTTGCCTGCGTGGTACATGTCAACGAAAAAAGACCGGTTTCTGATTTCAGAAACTTAGAGATCCCGGTATTCAGGTTAATGCATTTTTTGTTTTCGGAAATGCTTAAAGGATCACTGTTGGTAGGAATATCGATATTATTCTGGGAAAGCTGCGTTGTAAACCCTATGGAATAGTTTAAACTGGATTGCGCCGAGGCATTCCCGGGAAAGACTAGCAGTAACGAGTTGACAATCAGGAATATGGCCGTTCTAAATAACAAATGGTTCTCCAATATTTTATAAGTATACCAAAAAGCTGGACTATCCCTACCTTATGTAGTATATTCACTACAATGGTACATATATTTCGTCATTAGTAGAGTCTTTTAGCGAATTTTAATTGAGTTTTTTGCTCAAAATGGATGGCATTAGCTGTTGATAGTGAACTTTTTACTTGATTTTTGTTCTTTGCCGATAGGTTAATGGTAATTTCTGTCTGCGAAGCAGTCTGAACGCAAGTGTGGTATTGTTACCTATAATCAAGCCCAGTGGGATAAAGGCAATTGGTACTGTGAGTTTTTTATTAAAACAGCACCAGATTTGTCAAAAATAGTACTGCCTTTATTAAAAAATGTTTTGCATACCAACCCGGTCCTTTATTAAGTCATATTCCATTTTAAAACACAAAACCCAATTTCAAGAATCCGATTGCGCCGGATTTGATCCTGCAGCCCTTACCGGTATAACCTGGAGGCGTAACCCTGCAATGTCTGCGCTAGTTAGAACAGAAGTTTAATATCGTTAAACTCAATAAATATGCGGCTCCCCGTCTTTTGTTAACACGCAGGTAACTTTGCGTTAACAATTACGTAACATACCCCAACCACCTTTGCAACAATAAAATATACCTTGTTGTGAAGAAATTATTACCTCTTTTTTTACTGATTTGTCTCGCCTTCCAGGCCACTGCCCAAAAAGCAAGGGTTACCGGAAAGGTTACCAATGCCAGAAACGAAGGTTTGGCGGGTGTAACCATCAGGATCTCAGGCGCTGCCAGCGGTATCACCAGGTCTGATGTTGAGGGTAGGTTTAGTTTGTCGGTAGAAGCCGGTAAAAAATATACCATTGTTCTTTCTTATATCGGTTACAAAGACAAAACCATTGAAGACATCAGCGTAGCCAAAGCCGACGGGGAAGAGTTTCTGAATGTGTTGCTGGAAGAATCAGGGAAAGCCTTGCAGGCAGTTACCGTTACCGCCAGCGCCAGATCTGCCGGTGCTAAGGGAGAAACCGTAAATGCCCTGATCGCTTACCAGAAAAATACCAATACCGTTGCTTCTGTGATCTCTGCAGAAGCCATCAGACGTTCTCCGGATAGAAATACCGGTGAAGTACTGAAAAGAACCCCCGGTGCGAGTATCCAGGATGGTAAATTCCTCATCGTTCGCGGTTTGGCCGAGCGTTATAACCTGGCCATGTTAAACGGTGTACAGCTGGGTAGCACAGAGCCCGATAGAAAAGCTTTCTCCTTCGATCTGATCCCTTCCAACATGATCGATAATATCGTGATCAACAAAGCGTTTGTACCGGAACTGCCAGGCGAATGGGCCGGTGGTCTGATCCAGGTAAATACACGTGATATCCCTTCTAAAAATTTCTTCAATATTTCTGTCGGCACCGGCTTTAACAGCCAGGTGATGGGCCATGATTTTTACGAATACAAAGGGGGCAAAACAGACTATCTCGGTATCGATGACGGTACCCGCAGTCTGCCCGGCAGCTACACCACCAAATCTGTTTTTGATGCATTGAGCAGTGCTGAGAAAACCGCTATCGGAAGTCAGTTCGAAAATAACTGGACCGCCAACAAAACCAATGGCCTCAACCGTTTTAACGGACAGATCCAGGTAAGTGGTGGTTTTACAGCCAATACAAAAGGAAGTAGTAAACTGGGCGGCATCTTCGGATTAACCTACAACCGCTCGGCCCGTTACCAGAAAGGAACCAACAGTGGGTTCAACTTTATCGGTAACGGTACTTTTACACCGGATTTCAGCTTTGTAGATGATAAGTACAGCACAGATATTTTATGGGGTGCCATCGGTAACCTCGCTTACCAGTTCGATAATAACAATAAGATCTCTGCCAAAACCCTGTTCAATATCAATGCCAGCGATTATACCACACTCAGAACAGGTCTGGAAAATAACTACAATGCTTTGCTCGACAGCGCCCGTGGTTACGAGTTCGGATTCAAACAGAACACTTTCTGGAATTCACAGATCAGCGGCGAGCATAACCTGAAACCGAATGTGCTGAAGCTGAAATGGAATGGATCATTCACCTTACTGGATGGTTATATCCCCGACCAGCGCAGGTTATATTACCTGAAAAATAATTCAGCCGCTTCCAACCCTTACACAGCCGTATTATCCAACGTACTGTCTCAGAAAAGTGGCAACCGTTTTTACCAGAACCTGAGCGATTATATTTATTCCGGTGGAGTTGATCTGGCTTACACTTTTACTGCACTGGGTGCCAAACAAACCCTGAAAGCCGGTTATATGCTGCAGGTGAAAGACCGTTTGTTTGATGCAAAACCTTTCTCTATTTACCTGCCCAGAGATAATGCTGCCATCCGTTTACAGGGACCCGAAGCCATTTTTGCAGCCAGCAATTTTGGAGATGGTTCTGTTACCAGTAACCAGCTCGCCTTTGATGCCATTAAAGGAAACCTGTACCGTTATATCGGAAATACCATCCTGAATGCCGCTTACCTGCAGTTCGATAACCAGTTCGGACCCAAATTACGGGTGATCTGGGGTGTGAGAATGGAAGACTACGATCAACTGGTAGGTAGTACCAAAGTGTCTGATCCAAGATACAACCGTGGTGTGGTAAGAGATTACCTGCCGGGTATGAATGCTACTTATAAACTGAATAACCAGACCAATCTCCGTTTTTCAGCTTCACAAACAGTAGTAAGACCCGAGTTCCGGGAACTCGCTACCTTCCAGTACTACGATTTTGAATTGAATGCCGCTGTACAGGGATTACCCACTATTCAGCGAACCAAGATCTCCAACTTTGATCTGCGGTATGAATTGTATCCGAAGTCTGGCGAAGTATTTACCGCCGGCCTCTTCTACAAACATTTCGATAAACCTATCGAGATGATCTACAACTTCGGTCAGGGTGGATCCAGTGTATTCAATTTCGCCAATCCGGATGCAGCAGATGCCTATGGATTTGAACTGGAGTTCCGTAAAAAATTAGACTTCTCCGAAGCGTTTAAAAACTTCACTTTCCAGGCCAACGGATCTTATATCTACAGCCGGGTAAAAGATACGCAGCTGTTCCTCGACAGACCATTACAGGGGCAGTCGCCATACCTCGTAAACGTATCACTGATGTATGACCTGGAAAAATCAGGTTTAACAGCTACCGTATTGTACAACCAGATCGGCAGAAGGGTAACGTTTGTAGGTAGCCTCGATCAGCCGGATATTTATGAGTCATCGAGACCTGTGTTCGATTTTCAGTTAACCAAAAAACTCGCTAAGAACAAAGCGGAACTGAAACTGAATATCCAGGACATCCTGAACAATACACTCTACTTCTATCAAAACCCCGATGGCAATACCAGCCTGAACAAAGCAACAGATCCTTTCAGGCTCAGTCGCAGGTCAGGAACCAATATCGGTATCACATTCGGCTATTCTTTATAAGATATAAGAAACACAACCATTAAAAAAAGCATAAACAAATACATCATGAAAAAGTCAATCGTTCTGGTAACTGCGCTGGCAGGTTTATTCATTACCAGTTGTCGGAAAGTTGAAATGGATGGCGGTACTACTACCGTTATTACCAATCCGCCTCCAACCGGTGGACAAACCATTACCCTGAAAGGAAGAATTGATAAAGACACCGTTCTCCGTTCGGGTAATAATTACATCCTGAGCGGGATTGTTTACATGGTAAACAACGCCACCATGAAAGTGGAGCCAGGTGTTACCGTAAAAGGCGATTACCAGGGTGCCAACGTAGCAGCACTGGTGATTACCCGTGGTGCAAAGCTGGTAGCTGATGCAACACAGGATAATCCGATCGTATTTACTTCCAACTCACCGGTACCACGTTCAGGCGACTGGGGCGGTATTGTACTGCTCGGTAAAGCCAGTGTAAACGCAACCTATACAGGAACCGGCGGTGGCGCCGGCACACTGCAGATAGAAGGTGGTATTGATAATTCTTTTGGTGATGGTGTTTGTGGTGGTGGTGCTACCCCTAACGATGACGACAGTTCTGGTGTACTCCGTTATGTGCGTATTGAATATGCCGGTTATGCCTACCAGCCCGATAAAGAGATCAACAGTCTGACCATGGGTGCTGTGGGCAGAAAAACAGTGATCGATTATGTACAGGTTACCTATGCAAAAGATGATGCATTTGAGTGGTTTGGTGGAACCGTTAACTGTAAACACCTGATTACCTACAAAACACAGGATGATGATTTTGATACAGATAATGGCTATAGCGGTAAAGTACAGTTCGGTATTGCACTGCGTGATTCCACGATTGCCGATATCTCAAGAAGTGAAGCGTTTGAAAGTGATAACGACCCGAGTGGTTCACTGAATACACCACAAACAAGGGCTGTATTCAGCAATATGACAGTGATTGGGCCAAGAGCTACCCTGGCCAACAGCGGTAACAGTTTATACCTCGCTGGTGCACATATCAGACGGAACACAGGAATTTCTATTTTCAATTCTGTTTTCCTGGGCTGGCCGCAGGGATTATTGGTAGATTCAAGAAATGGCCGGGCTATGGAACTGAATATCCAGGATAGTACGGTACGTTTCAGAAACAATACCATTGCAGGTTGCGGACCGGTTTCCGGAACTGATATCAGTTCTTATGCCTTTATTGCTTCTACTACCAATACCAGTCTTTGGAACAGGGATTCATTACAGAACCGTTTTTCAGCCAGCTTCATGGGTAATACCATACTTACCAATGTGTCTGATGCCAAAATGATTGCGCCATTCAGTTACTCAGTACCTGATTTCCTGCCATTCGGTGGTAGTAATGGTTATCAACCCATCCTGGTAGGTGCCAGTTTCACCGATCCTAAACTGGCCGGCTTTACTGTGGTTAAATTCCGTGGTGCCTGTGATGCAGCGGGTGTGGATGCCAACTGGTGGAGAGGCTGGACAAGATTCGTTAATTTATAAGCTTATATCTGATACTGTTACATTAAAAAAGCGGGAAGATTTCTTCCCGCTTTTTTAATGTTGCTATCATGTGTTACCAGTTATTCATCTGTTCAGGTACAATTCTTTCCGGTTTTGCAATGGGATGTTTTTCCCATTCCGGATCGTATTTTACGAACCAGCTTAGCCATAATACCCTCGATAAACGCATTAATACCGGCTGCAGGATAAACAATAGGAGGAACGCAAACCCCATCCAGTAAAAAATACGGTTGTCATCGATAGAAAAAGTGACCCCAATCAATACTTTCCAGGCTACAAAACTGGCCGTCAGCACAGCAATACTCAAGGCATAACTCACATAACCGGTTCCGTAATAAAAGCCCACTTCAATTTCAGTGGGTTGCCCGCAAACAGGGCAGTGCTTATGCATGTGACTGCTGTTTTTCTGATAGGCACTGTCTTTGTCAAATACTTTTCCCTCGCGGCATCTGGGACAACGGTTGCTGAGTACACTGGTGAGGTAAAACCTCCTTTTCTTCTTCTCCGGCATATACTTTCTGTTGATTCAGCTGCAAAGGTACTTATTATCGTGAATAGTGAGTGGTGAGTAGGGGAATGAGTAATGATACAACCAACTTTACCTACCTACTCACTACTCACCACTCACTGTTGTCTTACCCGAGAATTCTCTCCATCTGCATACTTCTGGATCCCTTAATGAGGAAATGTGTATGTTCAAACCCCTGTTCATTAAACCATTTGCCCGCTGCGGTTGCATCAGGGAAAAAAGTGAAGCCATGAGCGATTTTGGCAAAATCACCTCCTACCAGCACCACATTTTTCCATTGGTATTGTTTGATGAGGGCCACAATGCCTTCGTGTTCGGCTACACTATCTTCGCCCAGTTCCATCATACCGCCCAGCATCAACACTTTGTTGGCAGCCGGTATTTTGGCAAAGTTTTCGATGGCTGCTTTCATGCTCGTAGGGTTGGCATTGTAGGCATCCAGTACAATACTGTTGGTGCCTCTCTGCACCAATTGCGAACGGCTGTTAGAAGGGGCATACTGTTCTATGGCCGTTTTGATCTTTTCGTCCGGTACCGAAAAATACTTTCCGATCACAACGGCGCAAAGAATATTAGGCAGGTTATAATCACCCACTAATTGTGTTTTGATAATGGCAGGCTTCTCAAAACCCTCCTGTATCATCACTTCCAGAAAGGGTTCATTGGCGTAAACGGTTCCCTGCACCAGCCCGTCCTGTTGTCCGTATTGTACAATATGTTTTACCGCTTTGCTCATGGGCTTCAGGTAATCATAATCGGCATATACAAAAGCGGTGCCATCGTGCGCTGCCAGGAAATCGTACAGTTCGCCTTTTCCTTTTCGCACCCCTTCCACACCACCAAAACCTTCCAGATGGGCTTTGCCGCAATTGGTGATCACACCATGGGTAGGTTCAGTGTAAACACAATAGCTTTCAATTTCTTTCTGGTGATTGGCTCCCATTTCTATTACCGCCATCTGTGCATCCGGTTGTACCCGTAAGAGTGTAAGCGGCACACCGATATGGTTGTTCAGGTTACCTTGTGTAGTATAGGTTTGGTACTGCGAAGCCAGTACGGCATAAATCAGTTCCTTACTGGTGGTTTTTCCATTGCTGCCGGTAATACCGATAAAAGGGATAGTAAATTGTTTACGGTGGTAATGGGCCAGCTCCTGCAAGGCCTGTAAGGTATCTGCCACCCTGATCAACCGGTTGTCTGAAGGATCTACGTCTTCATCCACCACTGCATAAGCAGCCCCTGCTTCCAGGGCCTGTTTGGCAAACAGGTTGCCATTAAAGTTGGGTCCCTTTAATGCAAAGAACAAATCTCCTTTTTTCAGTTTTCGTGTATCTGTTTCCACAGAAGGATACTGCTTGAAAATATTGTATAAATCAGCTATGCTCACGGTTTTATTTTTATCAAACTTATTCAATCCTTATGAAATAACATTCACTCGTTCCAAGTGTTCAACAAAACATGAGGTCTGCTATTGAACATAGGTTTCCCCCTTCGTTATCCCATCTCTTTCGGAAAATGGTATCCAGCATAATGACTCCACTCAAACCATTCCATCATTCTATCATCCACTCATTCACTCATTAAATAAAAAGCCACCCCTTTTCAGAGATGGCTTTCGCTGTATTTCTACCTTTTCCTTATCGTTGATTTCACTGATTAGGGTATGAATTTTCTCTGATCAGTGAAATCATACCCTAATCAGCGTAATCAGTGATCAGCGTTTATTCCGGCGGTTCGGGAAGAATGTACCGGTCTGTGATTTTTTGGAAGTGGATTCTGGGGCACCGTAGTGGTTCATGGCACAACGGAAACCCAGTGTGTTGGTGCTCAGGTCTTCTTCAAGGAAGCGGCGTGCACCGGGACTGAGCCAGTAAGCCCTGTCGTTCCAGCTACCACCCTTGTACACCCTTGATTTATCAGACACCAGGGTAGTGATACCGTAATTGTACAGTACATTACTGGTAGAGTCTCCATCGAGGAAGTTGGTGGCATACGATTTCTGGTAGTTTCTGCGGCTGCGTAGGGCAGAATCTTCTTCAGGAACCATTTTGATACGGCCCTTGTCATCGCGAAGGTTACCTGCACCACCGCTCATATCTACTTTTTTGAAAACGTTACCACGGTAAGGATTGAAATCATCTTCTCCATCATTGGTGATCGGACGATACACATCCAATACCCACTCGTTCACGTTTCCGCTCATATTATATAAGCCAAACCCGTTGGGCATAAAAGAAGTTACTTCTGCAGGAATGGCGGCATTATCATTCAAACCACCGGCCACACCCATATTGTCACCCGCACCACGTTTAAAGTTGGCCAGGAAAGCACCCTGGAAGGCACTTTTTTTGGTGTAACGGATATTGTCGAATCCATCATTTTTCCAGGCATAGATCTGTTTGTTGGAGATCACTTCTTCCCCACGTGAATTACCTTTCTGCTTCCGCTGCGGATTCTGCATGATAAATCCGTAGGCGGCATATTCCCACTCGGCTTCTGTTGGTAAACGGTAGTCGCCAAAAAGGATCCCATCTTCAAATTTCACGGTAGTACGGGGTCTGCCCTGGGCATCTTTCAGCGGGTTACTTTTAGAAGTGGCTTCCTTACCAGGGGTTGCCTGGTACTCGCCCATGATATAGGCTTTGCTGTTAAAGTTATCCTGTCCGGCACCATTCAGCTCTTTTTTGATCTGGCTGCGTTTGTCCAGGAACCCTTTGTTCATCAGCGTCAGTTCGTTTACACGGTCTGTGCGCCAGATACAATATTCGTTGGCCTGCTTCCAGCTTACACCTACTACGGGGTAATAGTTATAGGAAGGATGGCGGAAATAATACTCAACATAGGGCTCATTAAAAGCCAGCTCGCTTCTCCATACCAGGGTATCGGGTTTGGCCTGGTCTACTACAGAGTCCATGCCCGCCTGTCCGAACACATTCTCCAGCCAGTACAGGTACTCGCGGTAGTGTACGTTGGCCACTTCGGTCTTATCGATGAAAAAGGAGTTAACAGTGATACGGCGGGGGATATTGTTCCAGTCGCCCATTACATCTTCCTGTGCGGCACCCATGGTAAAAGTACCACCCTGAACAAATACCAGTCCCGGAGCGGTTTTCACATCCTGGGGTTTGGCAACAGCAAAATTGCCCTGGTCTTTATCGTTGTAATTCCAACCGGTTGCTGTAGACTTCTCCTTCTTTTTCTTAAGCATACTACAGGAGGCCACAGAACCTGCCACTGCCAGAAGCAATACTAGATTTCTGGTTGTTTTCAATAACTGCATGTCAATAGATTGAATTTGGAATATAGGTTTCTCTAAGATACGTCTATGCGAATATATAAGATTTTGGTTAATCGGCTTCTGAGAACCCCTGCTTTGATGTTAGCAAAAGCCTAATTTTAAACCTGATTCGTTACACGGGCCTGTTGCTGCCTCCTTAATTGTACGATCTTCCATTTCTATGAACCTGCGGGTATTTTTTTGGGGATGTAGTTTTCTGGTGTTGGCTGGTACCGCATCTTTTGCACAGCGGGCCTATGCCCCCCATTCTGTACTGGCTACCGGTAACTGGTACCGGATAGGAATTAAACAGGAAGGCGTATACAAAGTAGACGTTCCGCTACTGACCGCATTGGGTATTACTACCACCAATCTTTCCTCATCAGCGATCCGTTTGTACGGTAATGGTGGTGCCATGGTGGATGAGAACAATACCAGTGCCCGCCCGGATGACCTGTTTGAAAACCCGATAGACATGAACGATGGGGGTGACGGGATCTTTAATGGCAGTGACTTTTTCCTTTTTTATGCTCCCGGTCCGCATCGCTGGCTGAAAGACAGTGCCAGCCAGGCGTTCAGACACCAGAAAAACCTGTATACAGATACCGCTTACTATTTTATTACGATTGGTGGTAACGGGAAAAGAATTTCCCGGCCGGCACCGGCTACCAACCCTACACTTACCGTAAACAGTTACCAGGAACGCTATTTTTATGAGAACGACCTGGTGAACCTCCTGAACAGTGGTAAGGAATGGTATGGAGAAGCGTTTACGACCAACCTGGGTGGCAGCAGCAGCCGAACATTTACTGTTGACTGGCCGGGTCTGGTACAAACGCAGCCGGTAACCCTGGTAACCGATCTGGCTGCCCGTTCAGTGGGTGCCAATAGTAGCTTTTCGGTGAAACTGAACGGCCAAAATACCCAATCTGTGAACCTGCCTGGGGTTAGCGGTAATTTTCTGGATCCCACTGCCACGGCTTCTTTGCAGAAAAGCCAGGTATCGGTTTCTTCCAATAACCTTGCTGTAACTTTTGATTATACCCCTTTAACCGCCGGCAGCCAGGGCTGGCTGAACTGGTTCGAATTACAGGGACGGAGAACACTGGTCACTACAGCCGGTAACCAGCTTTTTTTCCGCGACTGGTCCTCGGTACAACCTGGAGCCGTAGCTGGTTTCGTTATATCCCATACCAGTTCCGGTCTGATGGTATGGGAAGTAACCGATCCGCTGCAGCCGCAGGCGATGACGGTAAGCAGCAATGCCACGCAAACTACTTTTAACAGCGATGTTTCCCGTCTGCGGGAGTATGTGGCTTTTACTGCCACCAACCTGCTTCAGCCCATCGCCCTCGGCAAACAGGTCAACCAGGACCTGCACGGAACCGGTACAGTAGATTATATCATCATTACGCATAGTGCCTTACTGGCAGAAGCCCAGCGACTGGCAGCTTTTCACCAGCAGAAAAACGGGTACCGTACGGTAATTGCCACCACGGAACAGGTATACCAGGAGTTTTCCGGCG